>WRKK01000292.1 GCA_009782245.1 Defluviitaleaceae bacterium
CCGTTTTTCCGTTTGCCCGTTTTTCCGTTTGCCCGTTTTTCCGTTTGCCCGTTTTTCCGTTTGCCCGTTTTTCCGTTTTTCCGTTTGCCCATTCCAATTTATCGCCAAATTATGAATTATTTAAGTAGTTATAAATTTATTTGCACCCCACCAAAAAACCTGCTATAATTATTACAAAACGATTAGGAGGACGGCGAAAATTTCCACCTTTTGACAACTTTCGCCCAGTTATTATGAACTTAAAATTTGAACAAGTAACCCCAGAATCGGTTGGCTGTTCCTCGCAGGCATTGCTGAACTTTTTGCAAAATGTGCAAAACGCCAACCATGAAATGCACTCGTTTATTTTGCTGAAAGACGGCAAAATTATTTGCGAAAAATATTGGCAACCTTTCGCCGCTCAATATCGCCACCAACTTTTTTCGCTTAGCAAAAGTTTTACCTCAACCGCAATCGGAATGGCGGTTGACGAAAAATTGCTCACAACGTCAACCCTTTTGGCGGATATTTTTGCGGACGAGTTCACGCAGCTTGCCGAACGTGTGAACGACAAAATCCGCAAAATGACAATAAAAAACCTGTTGACAATGTCCACGGGCATGGAATACGAAACCTGGTCAATGGCGGCGGAAACCGACAATATTACGGCGTTTTTATCGGGGCATTTTAAGGATAACCCTGGCGAAACGTTCCGCTACAGTTCCATTGCGACCTATATGTTATCGGCGGCAATAACTAGGTTGACAGGCAAAACTTTAACGGAATACCTTGCTCCACGGCTGTTTGAACCGCTGGGCATTACCGATTATTATTGGAGCATCGACCCGCAAACGGGCGTTGAACTGGGCGGTTTTGGGCTTAATTTAACCACCCCCGACATTGCAAAATTTGGGCAATTTTTGCTACAAAAAGGCAACTGGAACGGCAAACAGCTTGTTTCCGCCGATTGGATAGAAGAGGCGACCAGCAAACAAATATCCAACGCAAGCGGCGACGAATCCGCCGACAAAAACAACGATTGGGCGCAAGGCTATGGCTACCAATTTTGGCGGTGCAAGCCAGCTGGCGTTTATCGTGGCGACGGAATGTATGGGCAGTATTGCGTGGTTGTTCCCGCCGAAAACATCGTTATTGCCGCCACCAGCAACGCCGATATGGGCAAAGTGCTAAATTTATTTTGGCAGCTTTTGGACGACTTGAAAACCGCCGAAAAATTGCCGAATAGTTCCGCCGCATTAGCCGAATACGATAATCTCACGCATCTTATCGCCGAAAAATCGGACAAATACCCCAACTATGCCGCAGGGTACAAAATTGTATCGCCCAAGCCGACAAACCCCGAAAACACCGCCTATTTAGCGTTTGATTTTAGGGGCGGCGAGTGCATTTTGGAAACGTACAATTTGCGGGGCTACGAAAATAACTTAGACCGCACGGTTGCGGCGTTTTTGTTCCAGCAGGATAAATGGCTAAAATACGCCGCTCCGCACATAACCAGCGAACAGCGGCTGCGGCACGAAAAAATCAACCGAGTTGCAACTTACGGCACTTGGGACGAAAAAAACCGCACATTCACAATGACAACCTGGTTTTATGAATCCGCCACGAAAGACCAGTTTAGGGCGATTTTCTCGGAGGATTATTCCAAAATGACGATAGAAAAACGGGGCGGCGGCTTTGATTCGCAGTTTGCAGAAATCTGCAAGGCAGAAAAGACAATAACTAAAATAAACGAACGCAAAACAGGTGGACAAAATGACTAAAAAAATTATCATAATTTTATTGGCAAGCATTACGGTTGTTGGCGGTGCGGCGGCGGCGTTTGGCCCAAATTTGGCACGAGATTTTGTGCCGCAATTTTTCATTGCCCGTGCCGTCTTGAATACGGCACAAGATTTTTTGCCGTTTTTGGACGCAGTACGAGTTATATTGCCGCAAGTGCAATCGCAACCGTTACAGTTGGAAAGCTCCACGGGGATTAATCGGGTTGGCGGCGAACTTGCCGAAAATATTCCAGCGGCAATTTTGCCAGCGTTGCAACTGTTATCAATCCGCAACACAACCCGCATTGACAGCGGTTGGGATAATTTAGCCAACAACCTAAACGTACAAATGGCGGCTACAAGCCTACTAGAAACCGACATAATGCTAAACAGGCAACAATTACTGGTAAACATTCCCATGGTATTTGACTTTGATATTATGCTAGACCCACGGCGTATCGGCAGCGAACTTAACGAGTCCGCTTTGGTCGGCATGGTTTTACCCGCCAACCTTATCGATGACAACCTTTTTTACTATTTTTATTCGCAATTATTTATACAGCGCCGACAAATCGACGTGCAAGGCCTTATAAATGCGGCACTCGCAATGGCGGCGGGTGCAACTTTTGAACATATTGGCATCGGCGGCAACAGCAACGAAAACGTTTTTAGGGTTATTTTGCCAGTAGCGGCGGCAAACAACACCGTAAATTTCGTTTTGCCAGGCACAACTTTTACCGAAGATCCCGTTATAGATTTGGGCATAACGGGCAATCGGCTATCTTTTGCAAGCGGCGTTTTATCTGTCAACCTAAACGGGGCAATATTGCCCATTTACGCCGAACTGTTTTTTACGGACATCGGCGCAATTTCTTACGAGACACTTTTTCCCGAGGGCACAATTTCGGGTACGCTCGCCGTATCAGAGCAGCCCGACCACAATGCACTAAACTTTACAACTCACGTTACAGCCCCAGATTTAACCGCCATTGCAAGCGGTGCGGCAAGGCTGTTTCCGCAACAACCATGGCAAATAGAGGGCAGTTTTTCCAACTTAACCCTAATAACGCCCAACATTGACATAGCAATCAACACAAACTACACTCTACAAGCAGACAACCAGCCGATAATATTCAACACCGCCGAGGCACGCACTCTAGCCCAGTTGGGCATATTCGATTTATTGGGCGGCATGGCACGCCTATCAGAAAGCCCTGTAGGTGCTTTATTGGGCGATTTAATATTGCCTTAGGTTTGTAATTTTGAAATAAAATTTTTGTGGATTTTGTCCACTAGAAATATTGTAGGATAATATGCTCATTCAGCTTAACAAATGTTAAAAAATTAGCGGGTCAAGGGGCGCGCTCCTTGCGGGGTCCAGGGGCAGCGCCCCTGGCGGGTGTGGGCAGAGCCCACGGTTTTACAGTTGTTTGAGTAAAAGGAGGATTGCTTGTGGCTATTTTTACAGGCTCTGGGACGGCATTGTGTACGCCGTTTTTCCAGACTAGTGGCGATGATACGCCAAAATTTAATGAGGAAGCTTATCGGAAGTTGATAGAGTTTCAGATAGAGAACGGCACAGATGCGATTATTGCTTGCGGAACAACGGGCGAGGTTTCTACTTTGGATAACGATGAACACGTAGAAGTTGCCCGTGTTGCGGTGCAAGCGGTTAAGGAACAAAAGGAAAAAGGTCGGCAGGTTCCAGTTATAGCGGGTGCGGGCGGCAACGATACCCGCAATATTTTAGGGCTTATCAAGCGGTTGGAACAAGTTGGAGTAGATGCAATTATGCTGGTTACGCCCTATTACAACAGAACCTCGCAACGGGGACTAATAGAGCATTTTAGCCTAATTGCCGCCAAAACGGATTTACCGATAATCTTGTATAATGTGCCGTCGCGCACGTCGCTTAATATGTTGCCCGAAACGCTGGCAGAACTTGCCAAAATTCCCAATATAGCGGCAGTAAAAGAGGCAAGCGGCAACATAACGCAAATAGCCGAAGTTTTGGCACTTTGCGGCGATAATTTGGACGTGTATTCTGGCAACGATGACCACATTGTGCCAGTGCTTTCACTAGGCGGAAAGGGCGTTATTTCTACAATAGCCAACATTGCCCCGCAACAGGTTCACGATATGATTTTTAGCTACCTTGACGGCAAAACGGCAACCGCCGCCAAAATGCAGCTGGCTATGCTACCGCTAATAAAACAGTTGTTTGCGGACGTTAATCCCATGCCCGTAAAAGCCGCATTAAATATGTTAGGCTTGCAGGTAGGCAACTGCCGCCGCCCATTAACCACAATAGACAGCACTTTGCAAGAAAATCTAACGAAAGAAATGGAAAGGTATGGGCTACTATGACAAAAAAAACCAAGATTATACTAAACGGCTGTATGGGCAGGCTAGGAATAGCAATATCCGCCCTAAAACACACAAATTGCGAAATTATAGTGGGCGTTGACACGGCAAACGTTGTTACAAATAAAAATTTTCCCATATACACAACTTTGAACGAATGCACGGCGGCTGCCGATGTTGTGCTGGATTGCTCCAGTTATAAGGCTGTACCCGCTGTGCTGGAATATTGCATAAAACGAAAATTGGCACTAGTTATCTGCACTACTGGGCTAACAAACGAGAATTACACCGCAATAAAAGCCGCCGCCCAAAAAATCGCCATTTTGCAATCGGCAAATATGGCACTAGGGATAAATTTATTGATGAGCATTTTGCAAAAATCGGCTAATTTGCTCTACAATTCGCATTTTGACATAGAAATACTGGAAAAACATCACAACCAAAAAAAAGATGCACCCAGCGGAACAGCAATAGCTTTGGCAGATGCCATCAACAAGGGGCTACCCCAACGCCTAGACTACATCACCGACCGCTCGCCCCGCCACGAAAAACGCACCAACGCCGAAATCGGAATCCACGCAATACGGGGCGGCACAATTACTGGCGAACATTCAGTAATTTTCGCTGGCTACAACGAAGTCATAGAATTTAACCACCAAGCACTATCCCGTGAAGTTTTTGCAACAGGTGCACTAAAAGCGGCACAATTCATAGCAAAAAAAGAAAAGGGTCTTTTCAGTATGCAAGATGTTATTCACGATGCGGCGAAGATATGAAACATATGAAAGGTTAAAACCGTGGGGCGCTGCCCCACACCCCGCAAGGAGCGCGCCCCTTGACCCGCTAAATTTTTTAACAATGTTGAACGAAAATTGTGCATATTCTTTGAATTTTCGTAGGGGCGGATATTATCCGCCCGTGTGTAAGGAATGGGAAAACGGGCGACCGACCCGCCTAACGGACGGGCAGGGGACGGTCGCCCCTACGGCAAAATATCACAAATGCAAACGAAAAATTTCAACGTCATTACCTTAACCTAAAAACCCACAAAATTTTACGGGGTCAAGGGGCGAAGTCCCTTGCGGGGTGTGGGGTAGCACCCCACGGTTTTGCAGTTGTTTCCGCATTAAATTTTCTTTGCCATTAATTCTGGGTTAGAACTGTACGCTATTGCTGTTTTGGCGGATATTCTACCTGCTTTTAGTAGGTTTATTAGGTAGGAATCTAATGTTATCATGCCCTCGGCAGAAGAGGAGTGTATTACAGAATCAATTTGGTGTATTTTTGCGTCGCGAATCATTGTGCGGACGGCGTTGTTTACTATCATAACTTCGAATGCGGGGGTTAGTTTGCCGTCTACGGTGGGCAATAGTTGTTGAGAAATAACCGCTTGCAAAACCATTGCTAACTGTATGCGTATTTGGTTTTGCTGGTTGGCGTTAAAAGCGTCTATTATACGGTCTATTGTGTTTGCCGCACCAACGGTATGTAAAGTAGAAAACACTAAATGCCCCGTTTCGGCGGCGGTCATTGCAACAGAGATAGTTTCGTGATCGCGCATTTCGCCTAGCAAAACAACATCGGGTGCCTGCCGCAACGATGCTCGTAACGCTTTAACGTAACTTTCGGTATCTGTATGCACTTCCCGTTGGCTTATTATGCTTTTATCGTGGCGGTGCAAGTATTCTAGTGGATCTTCCAGCGTTACTATGTGTTCCGAACGGCTGCGGTTTATGCGGTCTATCATACAAGCTAATGTAGTGGATTTTCCACTACCCGCCGTGCCAGTTACCAAAATAAGCCCCTTGCGGCGATCGGCTAAATCCATTACAGTTTTGGGAATGCCCACCGCCTCGGGTTTGGGTAAATCGAAACGGATAACCCGAATAACCGCCGCCAGCGAGCCACGCTGTTTGTACACGTTTACTCTAAAACGGCTTAGCCCAGGCAATGCAAAAGAAAAGTCGTCGTCGCCCAATTTTTTTACTTTATCCAAACTAGAGGTAGTTATATTATCGTATATTCTAGCTACTAACCCTTGGGTATCTTCCGAGTTTAGCGGTTTTGTATCAGTAGCAACAAATTTTTCGTTAATTTTGTACGTTACAGGCATTCCAGCAATTATAAATATATCCGATGATTGGTTCTTTACTGCCTCGGATAAAATATCCATTATGTCCAATAAAAACACGCTCCTTTAATGCGTAATCATAAATTTAAGTTTGCATTACATTAACCAGGCCATACATTTAAGCCGTCCGTGCCAAATAGTTCTGGGTCGTAATCGGCGTTCATTACCCATGCGATAATACGCAAACCTGGGTTAGTCATTTCTAATTGTATTTCCATGTAAAGAACCTCGTCAATAGGAACAGTATAGGAGATAATATTACCCTCCAGCGTTGCACCTAGTTCGGAAAGTCTTTGCTCTATAATATTCAAGTCGTTTTCGGTATTTACTATAAGAGATATTTGTGCCAAAAGTTCCTCGGCATAAGAATCCGCCGCATAGTAGGCGGTAGAGGCCTCGGCGGTTCGGGCAGAAATTCTATAGTTAGCGGTTGCCGAAACCATTGCCAATGTTGCAAAGGTGGTAAGGCACAGCAACACAAAAATAACCAATATAGAAGAGCCGCCAATATTAACGCTACCTATCGAAGATTTCATTTTAGTTCACTCCTAGCCCCAAGTATTTATTTACGGTTAAACTGTAAACCTCTGTGCCGTCTGTTCGGTTGGATATAGTTATAATGGCGGTTGCCATGTTGTTTACAATATTTTGGTACACAAACATACTATATTGGACATTTTCGGCAACTGTCGTTCTAGTCCAGTTGGAATCAAAGTTTGCCACTATGCTATCCGAAACCAGATCCGCTTGTAGCAGCCGTGCAAAATAGTCCATATCGCCAGCCGCAACTTTGAATGTTTCGGCGGCGGTTTGGGCGTTGATAACTGCCATTTGCGTTGCAATGCTACGGGCACTAAGCGAATGCGCCAGTGCAAAAAGCTGTATGCAAATAGCACTAGAAACCGCAAAAAAAGCTATTGCTATTATAAGTTCCATTAAAAACAGCCCAGATTTTGACCTACCCATTATTACACACCTCCGTTAGAGCTACCGCTACGCAAGCCCACTACCATTCTTGCGGTTGTTCCGTCGGCGCTACCTGCTGTTATTGCTACTAGCCGCTCGTCTACTAGTTCAATATCAAAAGAATACACATCTACTAAATGCTGACCTGCCGCCAGCGAAAGCACCGCACGGTTTTCAACATTTACAAAAATTTCCCGTAATGCACCGTTGTGATGAAATATCCAAGTTTCAAAAGTGTTTTCGCCTATATTTTGCTGTAAAACCAGCGAGGGTAGCCCTTCTATTTGGTCTACCCGCACGGCATCGTAAGTATCACGTTGCCTAATATTGGTTGCGACAAACATTAACGTGGTGTTCACTTCAAAACCACGGTCTACCCTGCCGACCGCTGTACGGTAAACGTCCGCACCAATAAAAACAACTATCAACGATGCCGCCGCAAAAACGCAAAACAAAGCAAGCGTAAACAAAACATCTACAATGTGGCGACGATTTCTACCACCCCTTAAATTCATGTGAAAAACCCCTTTTTGAAAGATTAAAACCGTGGGGCGCTGCCCCACACCCCGCAAGGAGCGCGCCCCTTGACCCGCTAAATTTTTATATAGCTACCTTTTGCTACTGGCAAAATTCAACATTGTTGAAATTTCCGATGTCTCGTAGGGGCGACCGTCCCCTGCCCGTCCGACAGGCGGGTCGGTCGCCCGTTCGCTCCTCCAATCAATCCGCCCGTTTGTCCCCGCTAAAAATCTCTTGGCAGCACGGTAATTTGCGGCATTACGTTAGATGCAAAGGCGTTGTAATGTATAATAAACCGCTCTGTGTCTAGTTGTAAGCCGAAACGAGTAATTAGATAGTCTAAAGTTGGCGGGTATCTGCCCTCTAGTGCGTAAAATTGCACGGCAGCCCGCACAACTGCTTGTCTGGTTGCGTTTAGTGCTTCTTCTTCGTTTGCTTGCGTAAGTTGCGATATGCCCATGTTGAACATTACAACAATAGCAACAAAAAAGGTTAGCGGAAGTAAAATTCCCATAACTCCGCCACGGCGTTTGCCTTGTCCGCCAAATCTATTTTTTTTACCCATAATTGCACCTCGTTTTTTAGCCTGTTTTTAGCCTATTTTTAGCCTATTTTAGCCTATTTTTAACCTATAGCCGCCATAATTCCCATTAAAGGCAACATAACAGAAAGCAGGATAACGCCGACGATAACCGAAAGCACCGCAACAAGAGACGGCTCGACGATAGAGATGATGTTATTTATTTGTGCATTGGTTTCTTCTTCGTAGCGGACAGCTAATTTTTCCATTATATTATCCATTGCACCCGTTTTGAATGCTACGCTGACCATTCTAGCATACACGCCCGAAAACATTCCCACGTGGACAAGCGAATCGGAAAAATTTGTGCCGTCTGCTAATAATCTTTGGCATTTAGCTATTTTGACACGTATAGACGGCGTATCTACCAATTTATGCACCATTTCTAGGCTTTTATCGGTGTCCATTCCGCTTGCCAGCATAAGCGACATCGCCGATGCAAACTTGCCAGATGCAATTTTGGCGTACAAACTGCGGGTAAAAATAAAATTTTCCTTAAATTTAACTAGTGCCTCTTTGCCAGCCCTGGTAGAACGCATTATTAGCAAGGCGGCGGCGATAACAACAAGAACAATCACTATAACCATGCTATAGTTGGAAAGTGCTTGCCCAAAGTTCATAACAGCCAGCGGAAAGCCCGTCATTTGCGCGCCCAGCCCTTGAAAAACCTCGCTAAATATTGGCATTACCTGCACAATCAAAATAATAATAACCGCCAACATCATGGCAATCATCACAAGCGGGTAAGCAACAGCACTACGAATAGTTCTTGCAATAGCCTCTTCACGTTCGTAGTAACTTGTAAGCGATTCCATAACGTTTTCCAATTTTCCCGTTGCTTCGCCTATTTCTATCATGGTCAGCATATAATCGGGAAATTTATCTGTTTTTTCTAGTGCAGTAAACAACGGCGTACCCTTTTCAACATCATCGTGGATAATAGCTAAAATGCTTTTTCCGTCAGGGTTTTCGGCATCATCACGCATAATGCCTATACCCTCGGCAAGCGATATTCCCGATTTTAGTATCATGGACATTTGTGCACAAAACGCCGATATTTCAGAAAACGACAAGGTATCTCTGCTCTTGGTTTTTTCATTCATAAAAACTTGGCGAGGAAATCTATAGGCAGAACATAACCTATAGAAAAACCGCCGCCCTCCTCTCGTATATTTGTATTGCTTGTATTGCTTGTATTGCTAAGTTTATTTTGTCAACCACATCGCAAATGCAATATAGCTGAAAATCTTGCTGAAAATTTTAACGTTTGATTTAACTTTTGACTTAACTTTTAATGTATGAACATTGTGGAATAGTTAGTGCCGTCGCCAACAAAAGCGTTATCCGCACCAGCAGCAGAGAAAGTGGGATCCATAAGTTCAAACGAGCCATCGCCCCTAAAGTGGGCAATACGCACCCAGCCCTCGTCGCGGGTGCTTACGCTAACCCAAGCGTGAAAGAGTCCGCCTGTAACAAAGCCAATTTCTAGCCTTGTGGGAATCCGCTGGGCCCGCAACATAGCCGCCATTAGTGCGGCGTAATCAAAACAGATGCCGCGCCGTATTTGCAAAGTGCGGTCAACATCTGGCACATAGGTTACAACTTGCCCGCCCATTATTTGAGCTGCTAGTGTAAAATCGTACTCTATATTGGCAATTATATATTCGTATACAGCGGAGATAACGTCAATTTCGGTAACTGCACCCTGTGCAAGCTGTGCCGCTAATGCTACCGCTTGCGAGTTGCGGTTAAAGTTTATAAATTGATTAGGCAACAAAAACGGCGAAAGCGGATTTTGCAGATTTACATCAACGGTGGTATTTAGCACCATTGCAAACATTCGGTCTTGCACTTCTTCCAAGATACTAATAGTGTACGTGCCGTTTCCGCGCGAGAAAGTAAACGGATCCCATTGTCCGTCGGTTCTAATGTTAAAATTATAGGTGTCGTTTGTGCCTGGTTTTTCTATTTGCATAGCTATACGAGATGCTGTGCCTTCGTAACGCACCATAAAGTAGCCGCCTGCAACGTTAGAAAGATCTAACGTAACGCCGCCTTGCTGTATTTGGTTGCCGCCAGTTGACGGCATAACAAGGCTAGATGGCTGTACAACAGCACGCAACATAGAGGGGTCAACATCGGGGTTAGCGGCACTTACACTACCGCCGCCAGCATCGCCAGTTCCGCCGCCGCCAGCACTACCGCCGCCGCCGCCACCAGTTCCGCCACCGCCGCCACCGCCGCCGCCAGC
>WRKK01000293.1 GCA_009782245.1 Defluviitaleaceae bacterium
ATTAAAAAATTTAGCGGGTCAAGGGGCGCGCTCCTTGCGGGTTCTAAGGGCAGCGCCCTTAGCGGGGTGTGGGGCAGAGCCCCACGGTTTTGCAGTTGTTTGAATATAAGTTAAACCCCAGCAACAGCAACATCTCTGGTTTTTGCCCTTGCTACTGCACCGCTGGTAGCATCAACGACGTTGGTAACAGAATAAATATTTACCGTTTCGGTTTTGCCTTTTAGTGCAACTTCGCCGATATAGTCGGCAGTTACACGGTCTTTTACCCGTTCGTATACATCGGCACTAATAATTATTTGCGAACGTTGTGCTTGTCCCTCTAGTCTGGCGGCGGTGTTTACGGAATCGCCTATTGCGGTGTAATCCTTGCGGAAAGATGGGCCTAAGTTGCCAACAATTGCCTCGCCGCAGTGTACACCTATCCCAAAGCCCAAATCTAAGCCGTTTCGCTCTTTTATTATTGCGTTTAGGCTGGTAGAACCTGTCGCCATATCCCATGCGGATTTTACCGCCTTAAAAACATAGTCATCTAGCGGAACAAACCCGTTAAATAAGCCCATTGTTGCATCGCCGACAAACTTATCCACGCTGCCGCCGTTGTTTAATATTGCCGAAGACGTTAGTTCCAGGTAACTGTTCAAACTTTCTACTATTATTTCGGGGTTATCGCGCATGGATTCTGTTAGGCTGGTAAACCCGCGAACGTCGACAAAAACTATGGCTATATCTTTGCGGCGACCAACCTCGTTTGCATCAATTTCTTTGCTGTCTATTAGTTGGTCAACCAATTTTGCATCAACGTATTTTTTGAATGTATCGCGCATTTTGGATTTTTCAACAGAATCGATTATATAACTGTACGAAAAATTGTATAATACCGCCAAAGCTATTGCAATAGCGGGTGTTAGCACGGGCAACAGCCAGTCGAAATTTTGCAAAACTATCAAAACCGCAAAATACAAAACGGTAATGGCAAACGAGACAATCAAACTAGTTCTAATTTTGAACAGTTCGCTGGCAAGCATTATTGCTACTATCAAACCTATGGCAATGTACAGCATAATATCTTCGGATACTCGTTGCCGAAAATTGCCCTCCAGTATCATTTGCAAAACGTTAGCATGAATTTCAACGCCATACATAAGAGTATCGGGTGCTATTGGTACGGCGTGGCTGTCCATCATTCCAACTGCCCACGGGCCTATTAGTACAATTCTGTCGGCAAGTTCGATAGGGTCAAACCAATCTTCAAAAATATCCGAAAAAGAAAACTCAAAGAAATCGCCTGGCAAGCCAGAATACGTGATAAAAGTGTACTCGTAGCCACCGTCGGTCTGCCAGTTTATTAATTCGTGCGAGGGTAAGCCCGTGTATTTCATAGCGGTGGCAAGCGGAAAAGAATACACTATCTGCTCTTCGCCGTTGCCTAAAGGCACGGGGATTCTAAGCAACGCATTACGAACGAAACCATCTGCATCGTTCATGCCGTCAACTAGTGCGTTTGTGGCGTGTGGTGCTAGTTCGTAAAAGGGCGTTACGTGATTAGTAACAACATGACCTAGCGTAACGCCGTCAAAATCCAGCCCAGTTTCTAGCAGCGATGCCAGAATAATGTTATCACTGGCGGCAACAGCATCTACCAAAGCCCAGTCGGCGGATAAATCCAGACTATTTGTGGCGAACAAAACGTCTATTGCAATAACGGCGGGTTGGGCATCTTCTACACTATTAAGGATATTTAGTGCATCTGCCCAAACTTGTCTGCTCCACGGGAACGTGCCTATTTCCGCCATCGACCACTCGTCCATGCCGATTATTACAATGTCGTTGTTGATAATGCGGGGCGTTTGGTGCAAAACATCTTGTAACCGATATTCAAACAATAAAAACGGATTAAAATAAAACAACACTATCAGCAAAATTGTAACAAACACAGTAACGATGCGTTTTACAGTTTTCATAAAGTCATCTCCAATCCTTCACGGGCAAAAATAAAGTTATCACCTTTAGATTGCGCTATTTTGTCCAACATTTCTATTTGGCTGTCGTTGTAATCAAAACTAAAGTGGTCAAACATCAAGCGTTTGCAGCCAGAAAGCTGTGCTAATTTTATGCCGTCTTCTATTGTGGAATGTCCCCAGCCTTTGCGGGATAGGTAATCTTCGGGGCTGTAGGCGGCATCAAAAATAACGAGATCGGCGTTTCGGCAAAATGCTACTAGTTTTGTGTATTTGTTTTCGTCTAGCAGGCTTATTTCGCTGTCTAGCAGGTATACAATTCTAATCGAGCCGTCCGTTATATAAAACGAGGTTGTTTTGTTGGGGTGCGGCGCTTCAAACGGGATTATCGTAAACGAACCCAAAGAATACGGCATATCTTCCTGTAATTCTATACATTCAACATCAGAGGTTAATGCTATTGGAATCGGCCAATAGGGCGATGCGAATGTTGCAAAAATTTGCTCTTTTAGCGTGCCGCCGCCACGGTCTATTGTGTACAGGCGTACGTGGCTTTGCGGATCCCACAAATATTTGAACGTTGCCAAGCCCAAAATGTGATCTATGTGCAGATGGCTTAAGAATATATCAAAATATTTGTTTTTTATTGTGGAATCCTTGTACCAATCTTCCGATAGGTCAAAATTTATTATTCCGCTGCCAGCATCTAAAAAAATAATTTGCCCTTTTGATTCTAGTGCAATGCAAGCAGTATTGCCGCCGTATTGCGAATTTTGGCAAAAAGGTATCGAGCCACGGCAGCCGTAAACTTTAAGTTTCATTAGAGAACCATCCCTCCCAAATTCTACTTTTGTAGAATAAATCTACTAACTCGGTGTGTAGTTTGCCATCGCTGGCTAGTTTTTCCAGTATTCCTATTGCTTTTTCGGGTGGCATTGCACTACGGTACGAGCGGTCTCGGGAGGTTAATGCCTCAAAAATATCCATAATAGTAAGCATACAGGTTTCTATAGCAATTTCGTTGTTTTTCAGCCCTTTTGGGTAGCCGCTACCGTCTAGGAACTCGTGATGATCGCAAGCCCACTTTGGAACATTTTTATAATATTTGCCAAAGACGGTATTGTTTAGTATACGATCAGACACAGTTACGTGGTCGCGCATTATAATCCATTCTTTATCGGTTAAGTTGCCACGTTTTATTTGCAACGATTCCAAATCTTCACGTTCTATAAGCGGTTTTTTTTGCCCTGAAATTTCAACAATAATTTTATTAATGCTGCATAATTTTTCGTGATCTTCGTCGGAAAGAAAGCCAGCGGGGTTAATCCGCAAAACTAGTTCGTAGGCGTTTTTTAGGGTTTCTTTGGCGTTTTCGTATTCTTCTTTGGTAAGATGTTGTTTTAGGTATTCCGTTTCTATTTGAGCTTTTTTTATTTCAAACCTGGATTCAATTCGTTGCATTTGCCAGTCTGTTAGGCGGTTGCGTTTATCCAGGATATAGCTTGGCGTGGCGAGTTTACCAACATCGTGCAAAAGGGCGGTAATACGCATCATTTCGCAGTGGTCTTCGTCAAAGTGGTATTTATGGCCTGGCGGATATTTTTCGCCGAGGTATTCTGCAAAAGAGGCGCAATAGCGAGCAAGTTTCTGCGTATGATTTCTGGTTGTGTGCGAGCGTTCGTCGATAGTTTTGGTAATAAGTTCCACAAACGACAAAAACACTTCGCGAATTTCTTTTGTATGCAGAAAGTTAGCGAGGGTATTAGCGGCTATTCTGGCTAAAGCTGGGCCAAACGGGTGATACACATCTGTATAGGAAAGATTTTCGCCCGTAACGGGTTCGGTAGCGTTAAGCAACTGAATAACGCCCAAAACGCCGCCGTCTTCCATACTGGACAGCGGAATAACCAACATTGAGCGTGTATGGTAGCCCGTTAAGTTATCGTATTTTTCTGGGCCAGAAAAATTGAACCTTTTGTCGGTGTAAACATCTTCGACTATTATTGTTTCGTTGTGAATGGCGCAATAAGCACTAATGTTGTCAATATTTTGGTCATCTAGTACGATAGGTGGAATGTTATCAGCCACTTCCGAAATTTTCAGGGTGTTATTCTTGAAAATTTGAAAATGCAATTTGTCGTCATCTACGGTGTACAACGTGCCAGCGTCTGAAAAAGTGGCTTCCATCATTTTGGTCAATATAATATCCAGTATCCCCAAATAATCGGTTTTACTGTTAAAAGCCAGCACAACGTCCAATATTCGTTTGGCATCGTTCGGTAAACTGCTGGGAATATCTACGTTCATAAAGGGTTCTCCTTACAATTATTCTAAAACATATTTTGACAAGACTGCTAAAAATTATTGTAGCATTTATTTTTGTGGTGGTCAATAAATATAAAGCAATTTAATCTACAATAGTCCGTGGGGTTTTCCATAGGGGCGGACCCGCACCTGCGTATACTTAAGCTAAAATCGGAGGGGCAAACGGGCGACCGAGGACGGTCGCCCGTCCGTCTAATCCCCAATGGTTCAACAAAAGTGTACGCAGGTGGACGGTCGCCCGTTTTCCCGTTCCGATTTAGCCTAATCAAATCCAATTTTCAAATATATCGGGCAAAGGCACTTCAAAGTACATTTTTTCGCCCGTAATTGGGTGTTCTAGTTCTAAAATTTTTGCGTGTAGTAGTTGGGACGAAACGGCTGGGTTGTTGGCATTGCCGTAGATAATGTCGCCTAATACGGGGTGTCCAATATGGGATAAATGTACCCTTATTTGGTGGGTGCGTCCTGTTTGCAGCTTGGCTGTTAGCAGAGTGGCGTTTTTGTGGCGTTTCAGCACCGTTATGTGGGTAATGGCTGTTTTGCCTGTTTTGCCTGTTTTATCCATTTTATTCATGGTTGCCGTTGTTACTGTCATTTTTTTGCGGTTGGTTGGGTGTCTTGTTATGTTTTTGTTTATGGTAAAGGTATCTTGTTGGATTACTCCTTGTGCAACAGCCCAGTAAATACGCCCCATTGAGTGGTTTGCTAGTTGGGCGGCTAATCCGTGGTGGGCTTTATCGTGCTTGGCAATGGCAATCAGCCCCGATGTTTCTTTATCCAGCCTATGCACTATGCCTGGCCGCATTACGCCATTAACGCCCGATAAATCTTTGCAATGGTGCAATAGTGCATTTACTAAAGTGCCGCTATAGTTGCCAGGTGCGGGGTGAACCACCATTCCCTGCGCCTTGTTTATTATTATTATATCGGCATCTTGGTATATTATATCTAGTGGGATTGGCTCTGGTGCTGCGTTGTACACTTCTGGCTGTGGGATTATGCAGGTTATTATGTCGTTTGCCTTGATTGTGTAGCGTTTTGCCGCTTTTTTTTTGTTGACCAAAATGTTCCCGTTTGTTATGTGGTTTTGTACGTTTGTTCGGCTTAAATCTAGCTTAGCGGCGGCAAAAATATCTAACCTTGTGCCAAAATCTTGCTCGGCGGCTTTTAGGGTTAGCATTATTTAGCCTTTTCTGCTGTTTTTGTTGTTTCGATTGTTCCTATTGTTTCAGATGTTCCTAATTCGGCGGCTTTTTCCTGTTTTTTGGCTAAAATTGTTGAAATAATCTCGTAAAAAACGTAGCCAAAAACGCCGACAACCACCAAAATATCTGCCACATTAAATATCGGGAACGATATAAACAAAAATTCAAACATATCCACAACATAGCCAAAAAGCAACCTATCGATAAAATTGCCGATACCACCCGCAAGAATCAGCATTATAATAACACGTTGCCACAAATTTTGTTTGGTATGCGGCAAAGTTGATTCGTACAGCAGAACCACAACAATAATAACAATCGTAAGCCCAACAAAAATCCATCTGCCGCCTGGAAAAATGCCAAACGCTGCACCCGTGTTTATTGCCCATCTAAAGCCAAAAAATCCCTCTATTACAGGAAAACTTATTAAGCCATCTGGTGGCATTAACGTGGCTCTTGCCCATTCTTTAACTAGCTGATCTACGGTTATAAGCACTATAACACCAAAAGCTAGTAACATTCTGACGGTTTTTAGATTATTCATTCTAATATCGCTCCTATTGCGGTAATAATATCTGGTTCTGGTACGCTGTTGTCGGTGTAGGCTGTGCCGATTTTTTGCAACAGCACAATACGCAAAGTATCGTTCAGCGTTTTTTTATCTTTGTACATATGGGCTAAAATTTCGGCGGCATTGTAGCCCGTTATTGTTGTTGGCAAATCGTAAGATTTTATTAGTTTTACGGCGTTATCAAAATCGGCGGCGGTAATATTGCCCTTTTTATGGGATATTGACAATGCCGCACACATTCCAATAGCCACACAACAGCCGTGCAAAAGCGTGTAATTGGATAGGCTTTCTATTGCGTGTCCTACACAATGCCCAAAATTCAGGGTTTCTCGTAAACCTTGCTCGGTTTCGTCGCTGGCGACTACTGCCGCTTTTATTTGGCAAGACCCTTTTATTAACTGTAGCAATGCCGCGGGCTGTAGGGTTTTTATCTGTTTAATGTTAGCACTATCGCTAAGAAAATCGTTGTAGGCTTTATCGCCGATAATAGCGTGTTTAACCGCCTCGCCCATACCAGAGATAAATTCATTTTGGGACAAAGTGTTTAAGGTTGACAAATTAACATAAACCAATTTAGGTTGACAAAACGCGCCCACCAAATTTTTTACGCCGCCAAAATCGACAGCAGTTTTGCCGCCCACGCTAGAATCCACTTGGGCTAACAGGCTGGTAGGCACTTGCACATAAGGTATACCGCGCATAAAAGTAGCGGCGGCAAAGCCAGCCATATCGCCCACAACGCCGCCGCCTAGTGCAACGACAACCGAACGCCTATCTAGCTTATGCTCTAAAAAGCACGAGTACATATTAGCGATAGTGTTCAGGTGTTTTTGGGGCTCGCCAGCTGGGAAAGAAAAAGAAATATCGGTATTAAGAGCATTTTTCAGCATATTCAAGTAAATAGGAGCGACATTATTATCGGTAATAATAATAATTTTACGGTTCAGCAAATCGAGCTGCTTAAAAGCATTGGGAATGTCGTCAAAAGAGTGGCGGAAGTATATCGTGTAAGGTTTTTTGGTTTTTACAGTTAAATTTTCCATAAATGTCGCTCCTTATAACGGGCTATTGCCCTACTCTAAAAAACTGTTCTAGTGCGGGAATCGCTTGGCGCTCATCGTCTCCGTCAGCTAGTAGCTTAACTTCTTGTCCGTCGGTTATCCCCAACGAAATAATACCCATTATACTCTTGGCGTTAGCAGTGCGTTCTCCTGCTTTTATTAATATTTTACTCTTAAACTTACTGGCGGTTTGCACTAGCAGAGCCGCCGAACGCGTTTCAAACGAAAAACCTATTGTTACCGTTTTTTCAATCAAAAGAAGCCTCCTAAAAGCAAGTTACTTTTGAGCGTTTGGAATTTTTTGTTCAAACTATGTTCAAACAAAAACGCCTTAGTACAGTATAACAGGAATTTGATAAAAAGCAAATAGAAAGTAAAAAAATTTTTTTTGGCACGATTTTAGGATTTTAGCAATAGTATTGTTGACAAATTGGGAAATTTTGGTATAATGGGAAGTGGGAGTGATGGAGGAGGTGATTTAGATGTTTGACAGAATAAAAGAACCATTAGAGCATTTTATAAACATTCGCAACAGCTATAAACAAGATGCCTTTGATATAGACGTTTTTCAGACTGCCATAAGGTTTGTTTATTTACCTGCTGAAACTTCACAAAAATTTGCTATTATATTGCACAATGCTCACGAAGATTTAGAACTCATTATTTACGGCACTATTGGCATGGACGATAAATATTATGAAGAACGCCGAGAACAAGCCGTGCCGCTTGCAGATAAACTAATAGCGGCAACGCAAGACGAAATAAAACGGCTAGAAAACTGCAAAATTGAAGTTACAATTAATTCTACAGGTTTAGTAACAACTTTATCTGAAAGGAATTGATAATATGCAATTATACATATCCAAGCCACTTGCAAGGCTAATCAAAACTTGCAAACAATACCAAAACAACGAATTGAGTACAGATGATTTTGTTGACTTGCTAAAAACTTTCGTTGTCCCTACCGAAGTTGGAATTGACAAGGATTTATATAGTCTTTTGCAAGATGTGTCTAATGCTTATGATATGATTTTTGTGGCTAGGGAATACTCCAGTATTAATTTTACCGCTGAAGAGGAAAAACGTGAAATTGAGCCATATATCCTTGATATAATAAACATTGCCCAAGCCGAAATAAAACGACTAAAAAACTACAAGCCATACGCCAGCCAAACGGGCGAGCAAACCCGCCTGACGGACGGGCAGGCAACGCAACCAATACCGCAAGCCGTAAACGCTTAAAAATTTTATTTGCAGACTTTTTTGCAAGTTGACAACCACGGGCAAACCTCGCCCTGCTTTTTTGTAAAAATCCACAAAAAAATTTGTAATCAACTTGCAATAGCAAAAATAAAAAATCTGTGTTATAATATATTTATCAAATTTTGTAAACCATTATGGAGGTTTTTATGATTGTTCAAAAATTCAAAAAATGTAGCATAATTTTAGCCGTTGCTATATTTATACTTTTGCCAACTAATGTGCAAGCAACAGGTGCATCTGTTGAAAACCTTGTTGTAAACGTTTTAGGCACAGCAGGTGGAACTTTAGCCGCTGGCACAACGCAAACCGTTTCCGCAACTATTACTTCTACTGCACAGCCGTTTGTGCCGTTTACTGCAACTGTTTGGTGGCAAATAACGGGTGCTTCTGTTGGTACGCAACTGCTAAACGCCGCTCCGCAAACAATAACAATAAGTTCGCCCAACACAACAATAACCAACCAAATACAAGTGGCAAGCACGGAGACCGCCGCAAGCCTAACCCTGCAAGCCATCGTATTTGTGGGCGATTTTGCACGTACAGGTTCAACTGTCCTAAATATTACAGGAAACCACAATACAGGCACTATTATTGATTCCCTTATTGTAAACGTTTTAGGCACAGCGGGTGCAACTTTAACCGCTGGCACAACGCAAACTGTTTCCGCAACTATTACTTCTACTGCACAGCCGTTTGTGCCGTTTGTTGCAACTGTTTTGTGGCAAATAACGGGGGCTACTGGCGGGACGCAACTGGTAACAACCGTGCCGCAAACCATAACAATAGATTCCGCCAACACAACAATATTAAACCAAATACAAGTGGCAAGCACGGAAACCGCCGCAAATTTAATCTTGCAAGCTACCATAATTGTAGGCGATTTTTCGCGAACATCTTCAACTATTCTGAATATCCTGGGAAACCAGCCAACAGGTAATGTTCTCCTAGAACACACTATTGGCGGCGTTCCGCTGCATTTAACAAACCACCATTTTGGCAATGTTAGTGCAGGATACGCTCCTATCGCTCCTTTGCAGGTGGCGGTGCTAAACCAAGCCCCCATCAACACGGGAACTCTTACTGTTCAGTTGGTTGGTGCAGATATGAACGCCTTTGTGCTTTCGGGTGGAGTTGGCAATGATAGCTTGCGAACCGTTGACGGAATCCCTGCCCTAACTCGGCATGGAAATGTTTTTGCGATTGCCCCCAGATTCGGCTTGCCGAACCGTGCCGTTCCGTACACAGCCGCTGTTGTCGTAACGGGCAATATGCAAGGGCAACCAATACACCAATCTTTTAATGTGTCGTTTGCCGTTGGTACTACCGTTACGCCCGTGCCGCCAATCGGAACGTTTACCTTAACCGTTACATCAACCGCTGGCGGAATGGTCTCGTTTGGCACTCTTGCCTACAGCCCAGTCGTTTCGGGAAATTTTGCACCTGGCGAGCGTATCTCGATAAATGCGCGACCCAACAATAATTTCTTTTTTGACAGCTGGACAAACGCAACGGGGCAAGTAATGCAGCCATGGAGCGACCGCACCGTTTTTATTATGCCAAGTAACAACGTTACCGTAACGGCAAACTTTCTTTTTGGCATAATAGATACTAACCCGTGGCAACCCGCTCCTGTGCCGAACGTTTCGGCAACGTTGCCGCCATTGCCGCCGCCACCACAACTGCCGCCAGAGCCGCCAGTCCTGCAACCGTTGCCAGTTGCTCCATTGCCAACGCCGCAGCCCGAACCATTGCCAATAGTAATGACTCCGCTAACTGTCAACCTAAACGGTCAACCTATGAATTTTACGGATCAATCTGCTGTAATGGTGCAAGGCGTTTCGCTGTTGCCCGTCGGCGAGTTGTTCGATAGGCTGGGCTACACAATCGAGTGGGATCCCGATTTACTGCAAGCCACATTAAACAGGTTTCACATAACAATAACGCTAACCGCCAACAGCCGCAACTTCACGGTAAACAACATAAATCACACCTTGCCAGTACCAGCAATTTTAATAAACGGCCGCCTAATGGTACCATTCGTAGAATTAATCGAAGCCATCGGCGGCAGAACCAACCGAGATGCAAACAATATTGTCAATATATTTTTAACACGATAAATTTGTAAATTTAATCCGCCCGCCCACCTACCCGCTGGGCAGGTGGGTGGGCAGGTAGGAGCTGTATCGGAGTGAGCAAACGGGCGACCGAGGACGGTCGCCCCTACAAAAACGCCACCCGTAGGGGCGACCG
>WRKK01000294.1 GCA_009782245.1 Defluviitaleaceae bacterium
AAAAAATCAATGTTACAATTTTTATAGTAATAAAAACAGTAAAAAAAGTAGTGAAATTTTAGTGCAAGTTAAGCGGCTAAAAATATGTTCAAAAAAAGGGGGCATGATGTTGTCAAAACTTAAATTTAGACTTGTGCAAATTCCCATTTACGTTATAGAAATTGTGGCTATAATAATGATAATTTTGATTGCTAGAATAATTCTTTCGCCAGCCTACGAGGAGAGTATAGCCGAAGTTTACGTTATAGATGGCACGCTGACCGTTATAGCTTGGGCAATAGCAACTATACCGTTTATAATTTACGGTTTTGTGCATCTGCTTTTGTTTTTGTATGGCTTTGGCTCGCATAAAATTTGGGTACGGCTGTTTTTTGCCGTTTTCTTTTTAGCCATTACCTTTGCGGGTGTTTTTGCCTTTTTAGTGTTTTTGGCGGTTAATGTAATTCATTACACCACCGTCGACACACTTCTTGAATTGGAAGAAGTAGCCGCTACATTTAGCTACATTATGGATACTTTGCCGCTTATCCACGAATACGATGACGCACTTACAACTTTTACAGCTATCCACGTAATTGCTACTGTTATCGCCGCAATTAGCAGCTGTATTTTTGGCATAATCGCCAGAAAAACCTTTACCGAACGTGCCGAGGCCGCTTTAATAAAAGCCGCCGAAGATTACTCCGAACTAGACGACGACTTTGACGATGACGACAATTAGCTGCTAAACTAAATTAAACCAAACATAAAAACGCAAGCCAAAAACAAAAAACCAAAACCTGTACTCAACACTAATAAAAAAATGAGCGGGTCAAGGGGCGCGCTCCTTGCGGGGTGTGGGGCAGCGCCCCACGGTTTTTATCTTTTGGCTAGTCAAAGGGGATTTGTTTTATGAAATTGAATGTTAAAGGCGAAATTATTTTGTTTACAATACCTGTGTTTATCGCTTTGGCTATACTTTTGCTTGGTGTAGCGATATTCCAGTTTAACTCGTACCTTAACCAGTTGGTTAATCAGAAAGTGCAGCTAACTACTAATATTTTGCTGTCGGAAATAGAATATGCAACGTTTATTTCGCCAGTAGTGGCGGAATCGTTGGCTAGTAACGCACACGTTGTAAATGCACTAGAAGCCAACAATATGCAAGAATTAACCCGACTTTTAACGGAAAACTCGGCTAAGGAGGGCGGTGTCGTTTCTTTCTTTTTTGTTTTGGATACTTTCGGCACGGTTTTGTTGCGAACCTACAGCCCAAATGTCGGCGATTCGCTGGCACATACTTGGTATTTTCAAGAAGTATTGCTTACGGGCGAAACAATATCTTCCACCGAACCTGGCACTATAATGCAACTTGCCACTTTTGCATTAACGCCTGTCCACAACAGCAACGAGGATATTATCGGATATTTAGGCACGGGCGTTAGGTGGGATTCTGAAGAATATTTAGACCTTTTGCAAGAACATTATCTGGCAGAGTTTGCACTATTTATCGGCGATACCGCCGTTACTACTTCGCGGTTTGACGGCATTAACAGGGTCATTAACCTAACTATGCCATCTATTGCTTTGCATACAGTCGTGGTGCAAGGGGAAAACTATTTTTCAGAGACCGAAATTTTGGGTATACCATTCAGTGTAGTTTACACGCCCATTTTTGACCAAAACGGGCAAATTGTCGCCTCACTTATGTCGGCTATTTCTATGCAAGATGCCCATGCGGCTTTGTTTCGGACTGTTCTTATTATGGTGCTGCTTGCCGTGGGCGGCGTTGTGGTGGCGGTGGTAATTTTAACTCTTATTGCTGGCCGCATTACTAAGCCTATCGACTGGCTTACTGGCCGTGCAAAAGATATTAGCGTTGGCAACCTGCAGCCCGTGCAAACACCAAAATATTTTCCCGATAACGAGTTAAAAGATTTAGCCGATGCAATCGATGGAATATTGCTTACTATACAATCCATATCCAACGAAATACACCAGTTTAACCATAATTTTAGTGTGCTGGGCGATGTTGAATATCGGTTAAACGCCGAAAAATACGGCTCTGGCTTTAGGGATTTTATGGACAATATTAACAAAATTATTGAAGATTTTATTAACGATATGCTATACTTTATTGCCAGCGTTGAGGCTGTGGCGGACGGCGATTTTGACATTGAAGTTCGCAAACTGCCAGGTAAAAAAATGGTGCTAAGTGCCTCACTTACCAAAATAGTACACACGCTGCAAAACCTACAGCAATCGGTTTCTATAGTGGCAAGCAACGCCTCGAAGGGCGATTTAACAGTACGGGTGTATCAGGAAAAATTTAAGGGTAGCTGGATAACTTTGGCACAGGAAATAAACAACTTTGTAACCCACGTAGAACAGCCGCTTAACGCAATAGAAACCGCACTTACCGAGATAAGCAACGGCAATTTTAAGCAAGCGTACATAACCGACGATTACGAGGGCAGTTTTAACAATGCAAAAAAAATGCTGAACAACACCGTAACAGTAACGCTTTCATACATAGAAGAAATATCGAACAACCTGCAAGCAATATCCAATGGCGACCTAACTATCGCAGTTAAGGATAATTTTGTGGGCGTTTACAAACCGATACAAGATTCTATGCGGATTATTGTTAGCACGTTGCAAAAAACTATGGGCGAAATTCAAGATGCATCCAACGAAGTTGCCGCAAAAATTAACCAAATTTCGCAACATTCAATAAATTTATCGGAGGGTTCGCAACGGCAGGCGCAAGCTATTTATCAGCTAACCGATTCTATCAACGCAATTTACGAAAAAGCCAACGAGGCAAACGATAACACGCTAACCGCCGCCGAAAACGTACAGCGTTCCAAGGAATACACCGCAACGGGCAACGAATCAGTAGAAATTATGACAAACACAATGAACAAAATAAAAAGTTCTAGCGAGGGAATTGCCAAAATTATTGACGTTATTACATCAATATCGTTTCAAACGAATTTGCTGGCGTTAAACGCATCTGTAGAGGCGGCACGTGCTGGCGAGCACGGCAAGGGGTTCAGCGTTGTTGCCGATGAAGTGCGTACCTTGGCAGGACGCAGCCAGCAATCTACCTCTGACATTACTAACCTAATTTCGGAGGCCTCTGCTAGTGTTAATGAGGGCTTGCGGGCAACGGACGAAGTTGTTTCGTCGTTTGAAAGTATTTCTAATGCGATTAACGAGATTACTAATATAATGTCGGTAATTTCCAGTATATCCAGCAACCAGTTGGAATCCATTGCTATGGTAAACAATAATGTTTCGGCAATAACGCAAGTTGTAAACGATAACTCGCAAACTGCACAAGATACATCGGCGGCATCAAACGAACTTAACAACCAAGCCGCACTATTAAAAGAGAAAATTGCATATTTCAAGCTAAGGTAAAGTTATGAACGAAAAAAAAAATTACAACACACACAACTTCAACAACTTCATAGAAGACGGTTTTGATGCCAGTCGTGTCAAAAAAAATATTATTCAGGCACACTCCACAAAGCCGCAAACGTACAAATACGCAAACTTAAAACCAGTAAAACCGCAAAAACCAATGGGGGCGAGGCAAAAACGCTTCGTCCTCTTTGTTATACGCACTTTTATATTCTTCGCCGCACTACTGTTTGCAATAGCCCTATACGTTATGCTAAACGAATTTATCGTTTATCATCAATACGGCACGGCTTTTTAGCCATTAGAACCGTGGGTACTGCCGCCTACTTAAAAACCAAAACCGTGGGGCGCTGCCCCACACCCCGCCAGGGCGCTGCCCTGGACCCGCAAGGGGATTCTCCCCTCCCGCCTGCCGGCGGGCAGGTGACCCCGCAAAATTTTTTGTGTTTTTTGCGTGTTAAATTGGTGATGTGTTTGGTTAAATTTGCGGTGGATTTTTCGTAGGGGCGGATATTATCCGCCCGTATTGCCCAACAGGTTACAACGGGCGGATAATATCCGCCCCTACCTGCCCGTCCGAGCCCGTGCGTAACAAAAATGTACGCACAAACGAAAAATTCCCCAAAAAAAATTTGACAAAACCAAAATTATGTTATACAATAACAAAACTGCAACAAAAAATTAACTTATAACATAAACAAAGGAGTGGTTTTAATGAACCAAACAAGACCAGATTTACCGCCGTCAGGGCAAAATTTATCTGAAGCACCAATGAGTTTAGGCGATTGGCTTATAGTGTTGCTAATCGGAATTATTCCGTGTGTAAACATTATAATGCTGATAGTTTGGGCGGTTTCTAGCACTGGCAACGTAAACAGAAAGCACTATGCACAGGCGTTTATTATATTTAACATCATAGTGTACGCCATAGTAATAGTAGCAAGCATTGTGTTTTGGGCTGCTTTTGCCGCACTATTTAGCGAGATAGCTATGTATCTTTAATTTTTAATAATGGCTACCCATGTGAACCAGACTGGACGGGCGCACGATTGCGGGTGAAAACGGGCGACCGATTGCGGGTGAAAACGGGCGACCGAGGACGGTCGCCCGTCCGTCTAATCCCCAATGGTTCAATAAAAGTGTACGCAGGTGGACGTTCGCCCCTACAAAAACGCCACCCGCCGCCCGTTTTCACATACCGATTTAGCCCAAGCAATCCCAAAAATTTTGCCCTTGCAAATTAAGGGCTTTTTTAATAGAAAATAGCAAAAAATATTTTGCCCTTGCGTTATCAAAAAAACTGTGCTACACTATCCTTAGAATTGCTTAAAAAATGATACAAACGAAAAAAGTGTTAAGATAGGGGATTTACAAATGATAAAAACTTTGATAGCCTGTACAGCTGATATGGACGATAGTCAAACGGCTGTGGACGAAATTTTACAGCAACTGGACTTGCAAACCTCGTTGCTTGCCAACTCGGTTGCAATTATATCTTGCCACCACGAGTTTGTGATTTCTGGCATTGCGCAAGCGGTTGCAGTGGCACTACCTTTTGACGTTGCGGGCTTAATTACCTGCCCATTATCTACTGGTGAGCATAAAGACACATTATTGCTAACTTTGATGGTGCTAACTAGCGATCAGCTTAATTTTGCAACAGTTTTAACCGATTCGCTAGAAGAGGGCGATTTACCCGCCGCTATTGGCAACCCGTACAACGCCGCTGTTTCCAACTTTGCCGCAAAAAATAGCAACGCCAAACCCGCACTAATTTTTGCGTTTGCACCGTTTATCAAAATGAACTCTGGCGATGATTATGTCAATATTATCTCGGAATGCTCTAGTGGCGTGCCGTGCTTTGGCTCGCTTGCTGTAGACGATTCTCCTACCTTTGAAAATTGTTTTGTTATCCATAACGGAGAATATTATTCTGATAGAATGACACTTATACTGGTTTACGGCGATATAGCACCAAAATTTTACATAGCACACTCGCTGGAAAAAAATGTGCTGGATAAAAGTGCTGTTGTTACCAAAAGTGCGGGGCATCTTGTTACCGAACTAAACGGTAAACCTGTTCTTGACTTTCTGGAAGAGGCGGGACTGTCCTCCATCGCCGAAAACCCTTGGGCTATGATGACTTTGCCCTTTGTGCTAGATTATAACGATGGCACACCAACCGTTTCCAAAACTATTGTAACAATAACTTCCGATGGTAGTGCAGTTTGTGCGGGTGCTGTGCCAGAGGGCAGTACGCTAACTTTTGCACCCTCCACCAAGGAAACCGTGCTAGAATCAACAAGCCAAGTAGTTGAAGAAATTTTCGCCGAAATTACTGCCAACCCAAGCATAGCGGGTATGCTTATATTTTCGTGCGTGGGGCGTTGCCTTACACTAGGGGCAGACCAATATCTTGAAATGGATATTGTTAGCAGTAAATTAATACACAAAGTGCCGTATTTAATGCTGTATTCTGGCGGCGAAATTTGCCCCACTTTGTTTTCAAATAAAAAAGTTGCAAACCGCTTTCATAACCATACGTTCATTGCTTGCGTGTTTTAGCCATGGAGGAAATCATGTCGGATAATATTTTGCTAGAAGAAAATGCCGCTCTTAAAGAAGAGATTAAATTGTTACAGCTAGAAAACAAAAAACTTGCCCGTAACGCTAGGGTTTCAAAAAGTTTTTTGGACAGAGTTACACGCGCCGCCGAAGCAAAGGACATTCTTAGCAATGCACTATCGGCAGCAAACATAAAACAAAAGGCGTATACAGAAATTTTAATTGAAAATTGCCCCAATATTATCACGCTATTAGACGAAGATGGGCGGTTTGTTTTAACGACCCGTTCGTTGCTAATAACAATGAATATCCCCAATTTTGACTTTATCAAGGGGCATAAATACGATACTGTTTTGGATAAATTTATCTCGGGCGCTGCAATGGAAACGCTGAAAAGAACGATTGATAGCCTATCAACAAAAGACGATGCCGCAACCGATACGTTGGATTTTTGGGCAGATTTTAGCCAATCGGGCACCCCCCGCTATTATTCCGTAGAATTGCGGGTAGTTTTGGGCATTGGCGGGCTTTCTAAAGGTACGTTGCTGGTTATGATAGATTTAACCGATTTTTTACAGGAAAAACAACGGGCAGAAAAGGCAAACAACGCAAAATCGGACTTTTTGGCAATGGTTAGCCACGAAATACGTACGCCCATGAACGCAATTTTGGGCATGGCAACCGCTTTAGACCGCCTTAACATCGACCCTGCCCACCAAAAATATATACGGGATATTCGCCGTGCTTCCGATTTTTTGCTGGCTATAATCAACGATATTTTGGATTTTTCCAAAATAGAAGCTGGCAAATTGGAACTAATAACAACAAATTACAGCCTAATCAGCCTAATAGACACGCTGCATTCAATGTTTACGCTAATTAGCAAGCAAAAAAATTTGCGGTTTACGCTAAAAAAAGCCGAAAATTTTCCGCAATTTGCCCACGGGGACGAAAATCGGGTTAGGCAAATTTTAACAAACTTGTTATCTAACGCATTTAAGTACACGCACGAGGGTTCGATAGAGTTTAACATTTGGCTGGACGAACAAAGTAATATGCGGTTTGATATTACCGATTCTGGGATTGGCATACGGGACGAAGATTTAGTAAAATTGTTTACACCATTCGAGCAGCTTGATGTTCGCAAAAACCGCAATATAGTTGGCACGGGGCTAGGTTTAGCCATCTGCTACGATTTATGCCGACTAATGAACGGCAAAATTTTAGTTGACAGCGAATATGGCAAAGGCACGACTTTTTCGGTGGTTTTGCCCTATGTTGTCGCCAACGATACCGATATTACCACCGATAACACCTTGGTTGAATTTATTGCGCCAAAAGCCAAAATTTTAGTTGTAGACGACATGGAAATAAACCTTTCCGTTGCCGAAGTTATGCTAGAAATTTTTGAAATTACGCCAGATTTAGCCGAAAGCGGTCAGCAAGCAATAGAACTAGCCAGCAAAACCGAATACGACATTATTTTTATGGATCACATGATGCCAGAAATGGACGGAATAGAAACCACCGAACATATCCGTAGCATAAATGATTGGTACATAACTTCGCCAATAGTGGCACTTACAGCAAATGTTATAAAAGGCTCGGAAGAAATGTTCCTAACAAGCCGCATGGACGATGTAGTATCAAAACCAATAGAATTTAGTGCTTTAAGTATTTGCCTGCGCAAGTGGCTTTCGCCGCAATTAATAAAAATTTTGCATTATAAAGGGGGTTCTTAATATGATAAAAGCTACATCTTTACAAACAGATTTGATAGACGATATTCAGCTTGCTTGTCAGGATTTGGAACAGCAATTTTTGGATAGCAAATTAACGTTGCTAAAAAACAGCGTTGGAATAATACAATGCGACCCCGAGTTTTTGGAACTGGGTCTTTTGGATTTGTTATATAAAAAGCTAAAAATACCGTTTGTTGGTGGCACTACAATATCCGTTGCTACTAATAATGCGGTTGGTAATTTTTTGTTCTCTATGCTGATTCTTACCAGCGACCAAATTGAATTTGTGGTAAACCACACAACGGGGCTTTTCGACGACCACGAAAAAGCAATAGAACAATCCATAAAGCCAGAAATGGAAAAAATGGAAAAAATGGAAACAGAAAACACAAAAAAACCGCTAAATTTGGTAATGTTGTTTCCTACTGTAACCGATAACGATAACTTTCCTGGCGATTTTTATGTGGAAACTACCGAAAGAATTTGCGGCAACGTGCCAATTTTCGGCACTCTTAGCGTAAACGAGGGTATTGACAAATTTGACCGCTTTGACCGCAGTATGTCAATATGCAACGATAAAGCCTTTAATAAAGAGTTGACATATTTACTGTTTTTTGGCGATATTACGCCACGGTTTTTTATTGCAACCTCGCCAATGGGCACAAACTTTACCGAAGATAACGTTATAGTAACAAAATCGCAAGATCACATTGTTAAAGAAATAAATAACGTGCTTGCGGTTGAATATTTTGAAAAAATAGGAATAGCTACCAATGGCGTGTTGGTTGATGGTGCGTATTTTGTGCCGTTTTTGATAACTACTTCCAAGTTTACTGGTAAGCCAGTCCGCCAGTTTGTACGTGCAATTATGTACTTCAACGACGAGGGACACGCCATATTTAGGGGCAAAATACCAGAGGGCTCTAGTTTGGCGTTTGCCTCGCTAAATGCTGTGGATATTGTTCAGGCGACTTCGGAAATTTTAACGCAAATGTCCCAAGAACCTGACGTTCATGCGGCGATAATTTTTTCGTGTATAATTCGGCAGCTTAGCGTTGGACCAAACCCGTTTAGAGAACTGGAAAAAGTTCAAGGCTTGCTGAAAGATACGCCGTTTATAGCGTCATATTCTGGCGGCGAGATTGCTCCTGTAAATTACAAAAACCGAGCTGTTTCGCTTAATACGTTCCATAATTATTCGCTTATTGCCTGTTTGCTGTAGGTTTTTTCATGGAATGGCGTGTTAAAAAATTTATTGCCGCTTGCATTGGAATTATTGCTAGTTTTTCGCTTGTTTTGGTGCTTTCGGCTTGCTCCGCTGAAAATTTGCCCGATTTTTCCGATTTGCCAACTTTTGCACAAGAAATTTTATCGGATATTTTGCCAAATTCTTCGCCAGAAAGCCCGCCAGCCACGGAGATTCGCATTGCAACGGCTTGGCAATATTTATACTTGTTTGACGAGCCAATATTTCAGTTGCAACAAGAGCATAACATTAACATCACAGAAATAGCCGTTCCGCACGATAGCATAATGGAAACGCTAAACAGCAGCGTAATGTCGGGCGAACCGTTTGCAGAAGTCGTCTTGCTTAGCGGCAATATGATGCTTTCGGCTATTACCAATAATTTAGTGCTGGCGTTGGAAGAGTTTATTCCGCTGGATTTTTCTATATGGCAAAACAGGCAAAATTGGCAAAATAGGCAAAACAGCCGACAAGGCAGACAAAACATTAGCACCATACAGCCAGCCGCCGAGTTTGTGGGCTTGCATTGGGCGTTTGCTCCGTATACAGTAAATATTTACGGTACATTTTTGGGCGTAAACCTAGATATTATAAGCAGCATAGCCGCACCAAACCCCGCAATACTGTATCAAGCCGACAACTGGACTTTTGACCAGTTTAGCGGGATTCTTTACCAAGCCCAGCAAACCGACTATTTTGGCATAAGCGGCGAGCCAGCCGAAATAATTACCAACCTAATAGCCGCCAACGATGGCGTATTTATCCAAAATTTTTACTACGCCTACGATGATTATCGCACAATAGCGGCGCTAAAATTTGCCCAGCACGTTTTGCAATTTTGGCAGCCAACCCACGGCATAACAGCGGCACAAGCCAATACATTTGCGTTTTTAACGGGCGAGTCGGTTTTTTTTCCGCTAACCGAGGTAATTTTGCAACAAAAACAATCCCAACAAAACGGGGCAAACTTTCGGTATACAATAGTCCCGTTTCCGCGCGGGCCAGATAACACAAGCGGCGTATCGTTTATGCACGGATTTAGCACAGGTTTAGCCGTTCCGCGCGGCACACAAAACGCTTTGGCGGTGTATTCCGCTTTAGAAAAATTGTTCGCAACAGCAGACCAACGCCAGCTATTAGCCCAAGAAACTAGCTACCTAACTGCATTATTTGCCAGCAGCGCCGATGCAACCCGCACAATAAACATTTTACAGCAACAGGGCAAATTTGACCTCGGCATGGCGATTCCCACATTTACGTGGCTGCACACAATTTTTGCAGAAACATTCCTGCAAAACGCCGACAGCAACATTCCCGCCATGGTGGAGCGGTTTCGCCGCCCACAGCAAAACATAATAGAGACAACCCTGGAAAACTGGATATTTAGGACAGAATGAAAAACGGAATAAAACCGTGCGGCAAATATTCCAACAAGCCCAACCGCCCAGCATAGCTGATTACAGGAAAACGGGGAAAAATGGGGAAAACGGGGAAAATGGGGAAAACGGGGAAAATGGGGAAAACGGGCGACCGATATAGGGGCAAAACGGGCGTAATGGTTGGGGACAAACGGGCGTAATGGTTGGGGACAAACGGGCGTAATGGTTGGGGACAAACGGGCGACCGAGGACGGTCGCCCCTACAAAAACGCCGACCGTAGGGGCGACCGTCCTCG
>WRKK01000295.1 GCA_009782245.1 Defluviitaleaceae bacterium
AGCGAGGGGGATAGGGTTGCGGAGTTGGTTGGGTTGTATTTGGAGTTAATAGAAAAGGAGAAAATATAATGGAAAACAATTCAAAAGAAAAAGAAGCCTTGATGTTAGCAATTTACAAGGATGCAGCAAGACCAGCCTTTCAAGTGGTTGGAAGAACTTTGCAAGCAATACTTGCTCCAATAAGGGGCGTTTTGTGGTCTGCTGAAAAAATTGAAAAATATGTAAACGAACGGCTTGAACGTTGGGTTAAGGGAATTTCAGAAGAAAAAATAATAGCACCTGCTCCCGAAATCGTTTATCCGTTATTACAAGATTTGGTTTATTTGGGGGAAAAAGAAAATTTACGAGAGATGTATCTCAATTTGCTAGTTAATTCAATGGATGCTGACAAAGAAAAAATTGTACATAGTGCATATGTTCAGATTATAAAGCAACTTTCGCCTTTGGATGCACAAATACTTGCGGAGTTTCGCCCTAAAACGCCTATACTAAATGAAAATGCCCAAACAATAGGATATGAAATTTCACTAATTGTAAAGCAGATAGTAGCTTATGTGATTATTGATAAGAATAGTAATATCAATGGATATAGGATGTTTCTAAATAATGTACTTGAAACAGCGACAACTGTGGATATCCGCAGTATATCCGTTGCGGCTGTAAATTTATCCAGATTGGGGCTAATTGAAATAGATTTTGATAAATTTGTAGTTAGAAACAATGATAACGATGTTGTTGCATACAAGCAGTTTTTAGAACCTCCGCTTTTGCCAAGCAGTCAGTATAATATCGATGGAGACTTTGATATAAAAAAGGGTGTAGCACAGCTAACAGAGTTTGGGTTTAATTTTATGAGTGCTTGCGTGATAGAAGAAGAATTTGTTGAAAAATAGCTAAAAAAGTTGCTAAACAAAGTCCACCGCTCATTGGATATGATTCGCTTGACGCTTAGCGAAAACCTGCTATAATAAAATAAATCGCAAGCCGAAAGGAGCAAAAATGTCAACTTTAACACACAGCAAGCAATCCAAAACCTAGCCGAAACCTTGCAGGAATCCCAACTTGCAGAGGTTTATAGGTTTATGTAATTTGTAAAAAGTCGTGATGCCGAACAGTTGGGGCAAGATTTGCAAGCAGCTGGCGAATCTAGCACGGATTTTTGGTATAACGCCGTTGACGATGAGGTTTGGAACGATGTATAAACAGGGTGATATTTTGCTGATTCCGTTGCCGTTCGCAGATTTATCTTCCCAAAAACAGCGACCTGTTCTTGTAATATCCAAAAATTCCTATAACGATATAGCGGACGACATTATTGTTATGGCGGTAACGTCTGTTGCAGATAGCAAGCCCTATTCTGTGCCGTTTACAAATGAAGATATGGCAAACGGCAAACGGCGTGCTAAAAGTGCCATCAAATATCCGTGTTGACAAAATATATAGGCTTTCGCAAAAAATAGTGCTAAGACATTTTGGTAGCGTAAAATTGTATACTTTGGAAAAAGTAAAAAACAGGTTGCTGGAGTTGATTAAGCTGATATAACGTTTTGCAACCGCCTACTTACACCGAAGAAAATAGCGGTCAATGGGATTTCGTAACAGGCAACACCGCCACAGAGGGCTACATTTGTGTGCAAATAGCCATTTGTAAAAAATGGGCGACCGAGACGGTCGCCCATCTATAAATCGTTTAAGTTAATGTAACTCATCCCCAACCCCTCAAAACCTACCACCCCCGCACATTCTCCATAATCAACACAGGAACACCCCTATTAATAAACGTTCCATCGCCCAGCTGGCCGTTATCATTCCGTCCCCAAGCCCACAACTCATTATCGCTAGTTATCGCAAAAGCCGAAAATGCCGCAAAATGCACCGAAACCACATTGCCCATTATATGCGACGGCACAGGGAAAAGATTGTTAGGTGCACCGTTGCCCACTTCGCCAAATGAATTGCTTCCCCACGCCCATAACTCGCCGCCGCCCAAAGCATACCTTGTTCGCCCAAAGGAATCCATTACTATTGTGGAAACGCCGTCCATTATCGGTACTGGCACAATGCTGCCGCTGCTAATGCCCAAATTGAAAGCACCGCCCAACTGTCCGCTATTATTCGCCCCCCAACCCCACAAGGCTTTGTCAACCGTTATCGCAAAAAATGTGTTTTCAGCAATAAAAAGGTCGGCTACATTTTCCAGTACACGAGCGGGTTTGTTGCGGGTTAATGTTCTCATGTCAACAAATTCAAGGCTACCGAGGCCAATATGACTGCCCCAGCTGTAAAGAGCGTTATCCTGCGTTATTGCAAAAGTCGTTGCATTGGGCCGTGTGCCGACAATACGCACAGATGCCACGTTTCCCATTATAAATTGTGGCGTTTCTTGTCTGTCAAGAGTGCCGTTGCCAAGCTGCCCGTCAAAATTTTCGCCCATGCCGTACAGTGAGCCGTCCGTGGTTATTATAAATGCACTGCCCACCATGGAGTTCGCCGCAACATAACCAACATTTTCCATTACACGCATTGGAATCTCGTTGTTGGGCAAGCCGTTACCCAAAAATCTGCCGCGCCCCCAAGAGTACAGTGTGCCGTCCGAAGTTATCGCAAAAACGCCCGAACCCGTTGCGGTGGTGTAAAATTTGGCGACATCGCTCATCATGTGCAAGCCATCGCCGAAGTTGTGAAAACTCCACATTTCGCCAGATTTGGTCAAAATATGCGAGGTTATCCCAAAATGAACTTGTGCGACATTCTCAAAAATCATGGTCGGCGTGGCGAAAAATTCGTTTTCCCAATTACCCCAAGTCCACAAATTGTTGTCGGTGTCTGTGGCGAAAGTTAGGTTGTGTACGGATTGCACGTTGCTCATAATTTTTGTTGGGGTTTCGTTGATGGGGAGTTCGCCGCGCCCCCAGCCCCATAAATCGCCGTTGTTATCAATAATACGCACTCCCATTGGGTGGACGAATATTGTATTAGTGGAGATTTTTGGTGGTTCGTTGGTGCAGGCGGCGAAAATAGCGAGGATTGCGGCGGTTAGTAGTGTTTTCAAGATTTTTTGCATGATTGCTCTCCTTTTTGGTGGATATTTTGATATTATTGTAGTTTATTGGAGAGGACTTGTAAAGCACAGATTTCGGGCGGGATTTTTTTGGGATTCTCGGAATTTGTGCGAATGCAGGATTTGCGGGGTTTTGTTGAGGGAAAATTGATTGGATTATCTTGGCAGCCGTTGCGAACTTTACCCAAAACTCCCTACCCCGCCAAAACCCCCAAAACCCCCGCCAAAACCCCCTCAACCGAACAATTCCCGTCAACCACGCTAACAGGCATAAAACCCGCACACAAATCAAACGCCTCAAAATAGCGGCGGCGTATATCTTTTGCGTACTTGGGTCGCTCGTAAATGTCGGTGTGGGTGCGCGTGGTTGCTATGCGGTGCATACACTCTGCGGGGTCGGTGTCTATGAATATTGTTACATCTGGCACTATTAGCCACGGCTGGTTATACTGCAATATCGTCTTTATCGGCAAATCGCGCCCCTGATACGCCATGCTCGAATAAATAAATCGGTCGCAAATAACGTGCGTTTTTTCGCATAAAGCGGGGCTAATTTGGCGGATTATATGCTCGGCACGGTCGGCGGCAAATAGCAATGCAAGCGATTCTATCGGCAAATATACCCCGCCGCTTAACACATTGCGTATCAACTTCCCTATTAAATTGTCGGTCGGCTCTTTGGTTAGCACGCTTGCAACGTTTTTCGCCGCAAAGTGCTCCTGCAATAGGTTGGCAATCGTTGTTTTGCCGCTGCCGTCCAATCCCTCAATTACTATAAACTTCCCTTTGTCGGATTTTCCCGCCGCTTGAACAATTTCGCCATTTTCGCCATTTTCGCCGCTTTGGCTATTTCCGCCATTTCCGCCGCCGCCTAACCCATTCCCGCCAAAATTTATGCCGTCCATAAATTTTTACACGTCTGCATTACATAATCCGCAAATTCATCGCAGGTACAGCCAGTATTTCTGCCTGTTACCGCTATTTTTCGCTCCGAGATTGTGCAAATATCCAACGCTTTTGTCAACGTTTCGCTTTCTTTTTGATACCCGATAAACGCCAGCAACATTGCCGCCGCTCGCAACATACTGCCAGGATCGGCGTAAATTGCCCTGCCCTCCGCAACCATTCTCGGCGCAGAGCCGTGGATTGCTTCGAACATTGCGTATTTTGTGCCGATGTTCGCGCTGCCAGCCGTGCCAACTCCGCCCTGAAATTCCGCCGCCTCGTCCGTTAAAATGTCGCCGTACAAGTTAGGCATAACTAACACCTCAAAATCCTTGCGGCGTTTTTCGTCTATTAATTTTGCCGTCATTATGTCAATGTACCAGTCGTCAACCGCTATATTTGGGTATTCTTTGGCAATCGTTTTGGCAATCTCCAAAAATTTGCCGTCCGTGGTTTTTATCACGTTTGCTTTTGTAACCACCGTTACACGGCTTTTGTTGTGCAGTTTGGCGTGTTCAAAGGCGGCGCGGATAATCCGCTCGCTACCCTGCGTTGTCGTTACCGTAAAATCTATTGCTAAATCGGCGTTTATGGCGATTCCTTGACTGCCCACGGCGTACGGGCCCTCGGTGTTCTCTCGGAAAAATGTCCAATCTATGCCCTTTTCTGGCACTCGAACAGGACGCACATTCGCAAATAAATCCAACTCTTTTCGCATGGCAACGTTGGCGCTCTCGATGTTTGGCCAGTTGTCGCCTGCTTGCGGCGTTGTTGTTGGGCCTTTCAAAATAATGTGGCAAGCCTTTAATTCCGCCAAAACGTCCGCAGGAATCGCCGCTTTTGCCGCCGCACGATTTTCTATTGTCAACCCGTTTATTTCCCTAAAAACGATTTTTCCCTGTGATAGCGGCGTTTCTAGCAAAAACTCCATTACATTTTGTGCCGCCTTTGTTATTGCGGGACCAATCCCGTCGCCGCCACAAACGCCCACAATAATCGGCGATAACCCGCTGAAATCGGTCGGTGTTGCGTTTTTTTTCATTTGCTCGATGCGGGATAATTGCTCGGCTACCAACTTTTCAAATTTTTGCATATAATCTGCATTTTTATTCATTTTGTTCGTTTTGTTCAATGGAAAGTGCCTCCCCTAAATTTTCAAGTTCTGCTGGTTCTTCCAGTGCTAACTTCGTTACCAGTTCCATTTCTTCGTCCGAGATAAGCGTAACGCGCCCGTTTTCATACTGGGAATCAACCCAATCTTTTACCCTTAGCACGGCGGGATCTTTTTTGTCAAATTTTTTGCCGTAAAATGTGTTCATCCAGTGCGTAATGCCCGCCACGCCTGATGTATTGGAGATTATCACGCGCCAAGGGCGGTTCAAAATTTTGGTGGTGTCAAAAATATTGTAAATTTCCTCATTTTTGAGCATTCCGTCCGCATGGATTCCTGCGCGGGTAACGTTAAAGTTTTTGCCGACAAAAGGAGTCATGGGCGGTATATGATAACCGATAACATTTTCATAATATTCGGCAAGTTCCGTGATAACGTGCGGGTCCATTCCGTCCAAAGTGCCGCGCAACTGGGCGTATTCAAAGACCATCGCCTCTAGTGGCGTGTTGCCCGTGCGTTCGCCTATCCCAAAAAGGGACGCATTTACGCCGCTTGCACCGTAAAGCCACGCATTGGACGCATTTGTAACCGAGCGGTAAAAATCGTTGTGTCCGTGCCATTCAAGCATCTCGTGGGGGACGTTTGCGTGGTGCGTAAGGTTGTAGACCACGCCCTGAACGCTGCGCGGCATTACCGTACCTGGAAAAGTAACGCCATGCCCCATTGTGTCGCAGGCGCGGATTTTTACGGGAACGCCCGTTTCTTTAGCGAGTTTCATAAGTTCGTTGACAAAAGGCACAACAAAGCCGTAAAAATCGGCACGTGTGATGTCTTCCAGGTGGCAGCGCGGCCGCACGCCAGTTTCTATGCACTCCCGCACGACTGCCAAATAATCTTCCATTGCTTGGCGGCGGTTCTTTTTCATTTGCAAAAATATATGATAATCGGAGCAACTGACCAAAATTCCAGTTTCTTTCAGCCCCATTTCCTTAACCATTTGAAAATCTTTTTTGGAAGCACGTATCCAGCCCGTAACTTCGGGAAATTCGTAGCCCAGTTCCATGCACTTTAGACAGGCCTCTCGGTCTCGCTTGGAGTACAGAAAAAACTCACTTTGGCGGATTATCCCCTTTGGGCCGCCTAGCCTGTGCAAAGCTGCATAAATATGCACAATTTGCTCCACAGTATACGGTTCACGGGATTGCTGCCCGTCCCGAAAAGTTGTATCGGTTATCCAGATATTTTCGGGCATATCCATTGGCACACGGCGGTAATTAAACACGGTTTTCGGCACTTCGCCATACGGAAACTGATCGCGAAACAGGTTCGGATCGGGGCGGTCTAAAACGCCGTCTTGCGGCGCACCGTGCTCTAGCAGATTGGTTTTTTTGTTGTACAAATAGTACATTTTTTTCACCTCTTTTTCATTTTGATAGCGTATACCGTTCATTATACACTAAAAATTTGGCGTTTGCAAAAAAAATTTTCCCGAAACACTTGACATTTGCGAAAACGCCTGTTATACTGGTTTCATAACGTTTTAGGAGGAATTTTTATGAGTATATTGTATATTGTTTTAAGCGTGATTTACATTTTGGCTTGCGGCGGACTGGTTGCACTTATTTTGATGCAAAAAAAGCGGTCTAGCGGAATTGGCAGTGTGGCTGGAATGGGCAACGCAGACACTTATTGGGACAAAAACAAAGGGCGTTCAATAGAGGGTACTTTTGAAAAGTGGACAAAGATAGGCGGTGCCATAATTCTTGTATTTACGGTTATAATGTGTCTGATATAAATAATGCAACAGAAGTTAAAGCTGACGAAAAACCTGTAAAATCAGGAAAATCAGGAAAATCAAAAAAATCCGTAAAATCCGATAAAAAAGCGGAAAAAAAGGCGAAACGTGCTGCAAAACGTGCCGCCAAACTGGCAAAACAGGCTACACCCCCCGAAACTTCAACAAAATCCGCCAAGCCTGCCAAGCCCAAAACAAAAAAAACTATACCAATCTTAACAGGAAAATTCGTAGGCAATTCCAACGGGTTTGGTTTTGTTGAACCTAACGAACCATACGAACCCGATATTTTCGTGTCAATAGAAAACAAAAACGGCGCAATCCACGGCGATACCGTAAAATACATAATAACTCCGCCAAACTTTTTTGACTTTGATTTCGATTTTGACCGTCCTCATCGTGAGCAAGGGCGTATAGTTGAAATTGTAAAGCGGGGTATGTCCGTGATTGGCGGCGTTTTTCGTGTTCGCAAGAAAGGCAAGAAGAGAAAGGGGAATTTAAGGACGATTGGCGTTGCTGTGCCGATTGACAGCCGAATAACGCAGAATTTTGAGGTCTCGCAAAGTGCAATAAAGCGGCTGGGCTTGGTTAGCGGGCATATGATAGATTTTCGGGTGCTAATCAGCGGAAAAGTGCAGGTTTTGGGCGTTTTTGGACATGAAAGCGACCCTGGAATGGACATTCTTTCGGCTATTCGCCAAAGCGGCGTACCCTACAAATTTTCAGATGAAGTGCTGGCGGAGGCGGACGCACTACCCGAAACCGTTACAGCCAGCGATTTTGCGGACAGGGTGGATTTGCGCGACTGGAAAATAATCACGATTGACGGCAGCGACACAAAAGACATAGACGATGCGATTTCTCTGAAAATTTTGCCAGGAGGCGATTTTGAACTGGGCGTACACATTGCGGACGTTTCGCATTATGTGCGGCACGGCACGGCATTGGACAAACAGGCAAAACTGCGCGGCACAAGCATTTATTTGGCAGACCGAGTTTTGCCCATGTTGCCGCCAAAACTCTCCAACGGGATATGCTCGCTGAACCCGCACGTGGACAGGCTGGCGGTCAGTTGCATTATGCAGGTTGACAAAAACGGCACGGTAACGGCACGGCGGGTAACTCCGTCAGTAATCCACAGCCGCCGCCAGTTTTCCTATGACGAAGTTGCGGAAATTTTACGGGATTTGGAAATCTCGGAAGAAATTTCGGAAAAAATTTCCGCAAAAGAGGTTGACAGCGAACGGCATGAATGGCGGGAGCATTTTGCAAATATGCACAAATTGGCGGAAATTCTGCGAAACAAGCGAGAAAAGCGGGGTGCGTTGAATTTCAATATTGACGAGGCGAAAGTCATATTGGACGAAGTGGGCAAGCCGTTGACGATAGAATTGCGGCAGGCAAATGCGGCAACCTCGCTAATAGAGGAGTTTATGATAGTTTGCAACGAGACAATAGCGGAATATTCACAAAAACGGGCGTTCGTCTTCCGCACCCACGAGCCGCCCAGCAAGGACAAATTATTGAAATTGGCGGCGTTTGCAAAAGGCTTGGGGCATAAGCTGAAAATCTCGGAAAAAGGCGTTGCGGCGGCGGACATTCAAACACTTATCGCACAAAACAACCCTGCGCTGGACATGGTAATTCTGCGGTCGCTAAAACAGGCGAAATATACGCAAAAAAACGTCGGGCATTTTGGGCTTGCCTCGGAATGCTATTGCCATTTTACCTCGCCAATCCGCCGTTATCCCGATTTGATGGTGCACCGCAGTCTGAAAAATCCCATAAAAAGGCGGGGGCTAACGGATTTATGCGACCATTGTTCGCAAACGGAACGAGCCGCCGAATCCCTTGAACGAGACGTTTTACAGCTGAAAAAGGTGCAATTTATGAGCAAGCATATTGGCAAAAAATTTAACGGGATTGTCTCGGGAATGACGAATTGGGGATTTTTTGTGCGGCTGGAAAACACGGTCGAGGGCGTTGTGCTATTGCGGTCTTTGCAGGATTATTACAACTTTTGGGAACATGGAATGACGCTAATCGGGCAAAGATACGACAAAAGAATCACAATGGGAATGGAAATTGCGGTGCAGTTGGTTCAGGTTGACGAGAAAAATCGGCGGCTGACTTTTACGGTTAAGGGGTTTTAGTGGGCTATGTTGCGGGTGATTCCCGCCCCTACACAGGATATTTTTAGAAAGGAAGTCGCAATATGAAAATAATAATAATCGCCATAATCTTGATATTAGCGGGTTGCGGCGGGTATGCGGACGAGTTTGTTGGTTTGGCTGAAGAAGATTTTGAAATTTCGGAAATTTTGGAGGTTTTGGAAACCTCGGGGGTTTTTGAGAACGAGGAAAACGAGGAAAACGAGGAAAATGCGGAGCCAGACGAGCCGCCAATCCCAGCAGGCCCAGAAGTGCCGCTGGGTCCAGCTATGATAGTGGTTGTAATGGAAGTTGAGGAAGTTTTGGGGAATAATCCGTGGTTTTCCCTAACGGACGAGCAGTTGGCGGATTTAACGGCTTTGCCTGTGTTTGTCAACCCTCTTTTAGACGGGGCAATCAGAGACGGAGCGGCGGATATTTCCACCGAGCAGGCTACCGCCGTTGTGCAAAATTTGGCGGATTTTTTCGGGCATACAATCCATGAATGGTATATTGACGACGGTTTGAACCTATTTATTTGGGCAGAATTAGGCAACAACGGGGAAACGGGCAGTATCACTTTTACCAGCAACAACATATCTTTGGGGGTTTGGCTGAACGACTTCCGCATTTTTGAGCATGAAAACGGAGAAACCTCGCCGCTATACCCAAACAACCTAGCAACCACGCACGACGAGTTGGCGGCGGCGGTGCAGTATATGTTCGATTACTTGAATTTGGCGGATTTTTGGGGAGCGGACGGTGTGCGGTTGAGCGTTACGTATTCGCACATGATAATTCCGCCCTTTGACGCTATGCGGAATATTCATGCGTTCGCCGCACCCAGTAATAGTGCGGTTAGTGCGGCTAATGCGGCTAATGCGATCGAGGAGATACTTAGCTATAATTTCCGCAGAATAAGCATTGCACAATTTGGCGATACGCTTTCCATATGGTTCGATTTGCCCGATTTGGCGATGTCGCAACCGTTCGGCTATTTTCCGATTATCACGGAAGAAGAGGCACGAGCGGCTTTGCTGGCTGGGTTGCGGTTTTCTAGCATACCCGAGGATTATTGGCCAGGCGACGAATACGCAACCGCCGCCGCCGTGGAGTTGGTGTATCTGCGGGGGCAGTTTCAAGAATTTTTCCGCCCATATTATTTGTTTTACATAGAAATGCCGCCGCACATAACAGGCTGGGGCGAATTTGACGGACAGACGGCGTTTGGCTATTGGTATGTGCCAGCGATTCGGCGGGAAGTTTGGGAATATGAGACGTTGATAGTTTTTAATTAGGGGGAAATTGTGCGTTTTGGGCAAGCAAAAAAATACTCATACCTCTATTGCAACCTCCGCAATGTTTTAGGCATTGCGGAGGTTTTCTACTTCAGAAATGCTTAAGCCTGTTGATTCGGCTATATCTGTAATGGATAGTTCAGTTTGCAAGAGGTTTTTGGCGATTTCAAAATTTCTATCTTTCGGCTTGCTGTTAAAATATTCCCTAGCCTCTTCCCAAGTTTTTTTTCTAGTATCTTCAACAGCAACTTCAACAGCGGCTTCAACAGCCTCTTCAACAGCATCATCAAGTGCCGCCTCAAAAGCCCACTCTGCATTACGCTCGT
>WRKK01000296.1 GCA_009782245.1 Defluviitaleaceae bacterium
GACGGTCTCCCCTACAAAATACGTCTCCCGTAGGGGCGGACCGTCCTCGGTCGCCCGCTTTCCCGTTCCGATTTAGCCTAAGTGCACACAGGTCGGTCGCCCGCTTTCCCGTTCCGATTTAGCCTAAGTGCACACAGGTCGGTCGCCCGTTTTCCCGTTCCGATTTAGCCTAAGTGCGCACAGGTCGGTCGCCTGTTTGTGCATTTTGATATTTCTATAACATAGGCTAAACTTAATGACAGCAGATATATCAACTTCACACCCAAAAAAGCCCTTGCAATCGCAAGGGCTCACATTCACATTCAAATCATTTTCGCTATTTCTGCAACGCTATCTTCCTAGTGCAATATCCAGCATTTCCTGTTGCGGTCCGCGGTTTGCCTCAACTACCTCTGCAACGCCAGCCGTTCCATTCCAGAAAGCACTAATAAATGTTCCCATTATCCAGGAATATTCGGAGATATTATGCCCTAAGTCGGTTCCCATTGTGCCGTTTATACTGGTTATGGCACGTTGTACGTCTTCTTCTGTGTTGAAAATTGTCCTGTACCAGCCTAATTGACCTTCCATTAGCAATTCAGGCTCTTCGCCTGGCCATGCGAACAATTCTTCTACTATCATTAAAATATCTTCGGGGTTTTCTACGCCAACAGGAATCGTCCAAGATTGCTCCCAGCCAGCGCTCCATGTGTTGCCGCTTGTGTTTGCTGGTCCCAATGGGAACGGTACTATTGTCCAGTCAAACGCTAACGGTTCGGCGGCTAGTTGCCAGTCTACTGCTGGCCAAAATGCACCTCTGCCCTCACGGAAGATATTAAAGTTGTGTCCCCAATCGCCTAGTTCTGTGCCTTCGTCATATTGCCATAAACGTTCAACAAATATCGTTTCCACAAATTCTAGTGCTTCGATGGTGTTGGGGTGGTCAAAACCGTAGTTAAGATCGTCGTCAACCATTCTGCCGTCGTTTGCCGCTACTAAATGTATGGCAATGTCGCCAGGAACGCCCGCTATACCAAATTGATCCAATACTTGATTGCCCGTTGTATCTTGGGTTGCGGTACGCATTATATCCAAAAACGCTGGCCAAGTCCATTGTCCAGATTCATACAGTTCGACAGGGTTTGGTGCACCTATTGCATTTATAATGTTAAGGTTTACGCCCAAGCCCATTCCGTGGCTTGCTGGCGAGTTGTCGGCAAACGACCATGTATGCCCCAACGTGGTTGTCATTGGTTGCGAATAAATTTGTGCGCCAAACGTATCCGAGCCTGGCAAATTCAGCGTATCCAAGGGCATAATTAAATCGCCCATAATAGCCGCCATTATCATGTGTCCGTTAAGCAGTTGCAAATCCGCACCAGGGTCGCCTGCCATTACGCTTGTCGTCAACACGCTAACCGTGTCATCGTAAGGAATATTAAATTCCACAAAGTTTACATTAAATTGCTCTTCAACACGACGGGCGTTATCCCACAAAAGCCTTGCCAAAAAGTAGTTATCTTCGGTGGCGGGATCGGGGTCGTCAGTAAAAACGCCAGTTATAAGTTCAGCAAACCAACCAGAAACCCGAATGGTTCTGCCGCCCAAGTCGCGGGGCGTGTGAATACCTTGATGTCCCACAGGGCTTGCGGGAGCGGCTGGTTCTTCAGCGGCATCGTCGGTGGTTGCTGCATCGGTGGCGGGTGCGGTTGCCGTTTCGGTTGTGCCGCCGCCAGCTGGTGCGGTTGCCGCTGGTGTGTCATCATCGCCACAAGCTGCCAAAAATAGCATCGCTGTAGCTAAAATTGCTGCTGTAAAAATAATTTTGAACTTTTTCATTGAAAAATCTCCTCTTTTCTATTGTTTAGTTATTTAGTGTATAATCAGCCTACTATGCCACTTCGCTCTAGTCCCTCAACAAAATAGCGTTGCAGGAAGAGGTAAATGGTCAAAATAGGAATTATAGCCAACATAACACCCGCAAAGACCACCATTTGGGTCAAAATTGGGCTACGTTCGTCAAATATTGACTGAAAGTTTGGGCCAAGCCCGATAAGCAACACGGACAACAGCCGATTATTGGGCATTAATAGCGAAGTGTAGAAAGTATCGTTGTAATGCCACACAAAAGCGAACAGCAAAACCGTTACAATAGCAGGCGTTGCGTTCGGAATCATAACTTGCAGGTAGGTGCGAAACGGGCCAGCACCGTCTATAAATGCGGCTTCTTCTATTTCTTTTGGCAATCCTCTAAAAAACTGCCTAAAAATGTAGATATAAAGCCCCGACCGCAAACCAACGCCAGTTAGCGTTAGCAAGCCAAGCGCCCATATGCTACCTATCAAGTTAATATTGCCACTTCCCATAAAAAAGCGAAAATTAAGGAACATTGGCACCATATAAGTCTGCACAGGAACAACAATGCTAATTATTACAAGTGCAAACAGCGGCCCCGCACCAGGAAACTTAAACCGTGCAAAACCATATCCCACAAGCGAAGTAACTACTACGTGCAACAACGCAAAACCCAAACTAAAGGCTAAAGTTCTGCCCAACGTGTTCCAATAATCCATAACCTGGATTGCATTGTTGATGTTTTGTAGGGTAAAATTTTGCGGAATAAGGTAAATAAGCGGGTTAATTGCGTCCATCGGATCCATTATCGAACGGCTAATAACCGCCAAAATTGGACTTACTATCACAAACGATACGCCAATCAAGATAATCGCCACGCAAACGTTCATAATAAAACTTTTTGTAGCGCCCGTTACTTTTTGTACGCTATTATTTAGCGTTTTAGGCTCTATCCAGGCTTTTGGATTAAACGAAAAGCCTTTGCCAGTTGTTTTAACCACAACAAAACCCCCTTAATTATAGTAAAATACACGCTTAGATATAATCCAGCCGACAAGCAACAGCAACAAACAAGCAAGCAACGAAGAAATTAGCGACATTGCCGCCGAAACGCCAAACTGTTGCATAGTAAACGCCTGATTATGAGCCGTTTGTACAACTTGGCTTTGGGCAAACGTGTCCACGATAGTGTAAACCACATTTGTTAATATAAGCGGACTAACCATTGGAATTGTTACTTTCCAAAATGTTTCGTAGCCTGTTGCACCCTCGATTTGGCAAACTTCGTACATAGACGGCGGAATAGCTTGCAGAGCCGCTAAAAATATTAAAATTTGCACACCAGATGCACGTATAATCTCGTGCAATGCGGCTATTGTAGATATTATATATTGCGCGATTTGCACAGGAACGCCGAAATCGGTAATAAGCATAGCAATAGATGCGGCGTTAAAACCCGCTTGGGCTTGCATTACCTCGGTCGGCACACTAGAGACACCGCCCATCATCATGCCCATAGTAAGCTCTAATGTGCTTTGTATTGCGGTGGTTGCCATAATAACTGGCAGAAAGAACACCGCACGCACCAAGCCACGAGCCATAAACTTGCGGTTAAGTAGCACCGCCATAAGCAAGCTGAAAAATATGATAAGCGGCACATTTACAAGCATTTCTACAAGCGAATCCACCAACTGCTGGTTATACGAACCATGCTCTAACAGGATAAACCTAAAGTTGTCAAGCCCTACAAATTCCAGCGTAAAGCCGCCCACAACTGGGTCAACTATTATTGTGTTAAAGCTAAAAACAATCGCCTCTATCAAGTTGAACAAAAAGAACACAGTTATCCCAACTAGCCACGGAGAAATAAACAAAAATCCCCATACTATTTCACGGCGTTGTAATGTCATCCATCTTTTTTTTGTTAGTGTTTTCATGGTTACTCCTTTCTTTTACTCCTGTCTTTTATTCCTATCTTTTATTCCTCTTTTGACGCAAATTCTGTAAAATACAACGCAATGACTTCTAGCACATATTTTGTAAAATTGATGCTTGTAGGTTCAACAAAAGTTATAGAACGTCCTACAGGGTCGATTGTCCTTATGTGCTGTGCTAACACTACGCCCGTTGTTTGTAAACCCTCTTCCAATTTTATGTGCAACGGAAATGTTTTCTGCGTGTTGGATATTGGTAGCACAATGAGCATTCTTGTTAATCTAAAATATTCTGCATCGTTGATAATTAAAGCGGGACGGTAGCCGCTTTGTTCGCGGCCTACCGTTGGCCCAAAATCTAGCTTTATAATGTCCCCTAAACTTGGTACGTATCTGGGTCGCTCCATACTCTCTCCCTGCCTACATCTTCGCCAAAATCGTATTCTTCAGGCTTGTAATCGCCATCATACCCCTCAAATAATGATTCTAAGGTTAGTTTGGCTTTTTTTATGGTAATTTTGTTTTTTTCTTTCACAAATTCGATCTTGTCGTATTCGCTTACGCCTAAAATTTCCGCAATATCCTTGGGAAAAGCTATCCCCAAATCGTCGCCTAATTTTAATACTGCTGTTTTCATAGTGTTTTCCCCTTTCTACGCTACCAGTTTTACGCTACCAATTTCTACGCTACCAAAAACCACCTTGCAGGAATTGTCAACCCTTGATACTCAAAATCTTGGTGGGTGCGGTTGACATAAATGCGTGTGCCATCTTCAAAAACGGTTACGGTAACTTGCCCACTGCCTAGTATTAAGCCACCTGCCAAAATTTCAAAGTCTACCATTGGCTGGTTGCGTAACGGGGCGTAAACTTCGTTGAATATATGATAATGTTCGATTGCCATGTCAATCCAGTTTGCGTATTGCGTAGAATAAAAGCGCTCGTGGGGCGAAAACTGTAGTTGGCGCGTGGGCTGGCTTGTGAATGTGTAGCGCGGTGCAGCCCCTGTTGCAATGGTTTTAAGAATCGCATCAACTGGGTGGAAATTTTCGCGCATATTTACTGGTTTACCCGCAAATTCAATGTAGCCATGCACAATCATCGAGAAAAACGGTACTTCGTAGTTGACAATATTGAACATATCGCCCTCGATGGGTGCATCTACAATATGCGAGGCAAATCGCAAGGAATAATCGTTGCCGCCAAACACAACAAGATTGTTAGTTTCGTTGGCAAGCCGCTCCATTTGGTTTTCAACCAGTAAGCGGGAATGTTCACGGTCGATTGGGTCGCGGCGGTACATATTTTCGGAAATTAACGCACCAAGGTCGGTTAATGCTAAATTTGGTACGCCAACCCGCCGCTGAAATTCCGAAATAAAGCTATCTATGTGCATTGGCAACACGGCTGGGTGCACCAACAAAAACCAATCCGAGTTATGCTGGCTAAAACGTGTGGAAAGCGTATCACGTTCAACACGTGTCATAACGCCAATATAACCTGCGGGATCTTTTGCAGTTTCAAACGTGCGGTTCATGTTCCGCGAAAAGAAGTTTGTCAACTGGAAATTTACCGCTGGGTTAAGGTTTCCGCCGCTAGATTCTAGGCGGTTGTTTAAGGCGACTAAATCGCCCTGTCTGCCAACCGAGTTTATTAGGTTGATATTTTTGGCTACATCGTGGTTGATACCACGGTTAAACCAGCCGTGCAGCTGCATTTGAATGTTATGAATGCCTGCACCGTGCAGAATATCTATAAAGCGGTGTGCATCTTCGGTAGATGTCATAAGTTCTGTTGTCATGTACGGAACGCCGAAAAAGTGGCGTTGTACGTCCAATGCACCCAAAATATCTAAGTAAAAAGTTCTGTCGCCTGGTTGGGCGATTCGGGTAAGTGCACCCGTTTCTATAAGGAAATTGCGGTAAACTGCCGCCATTTCGCCCAAGCCAGGGTTATCCCCTGCCAAAAAGTGGTAACGTACAGTAATATCGCCGTCAAAAGCCTCGTTTTGCACAACGGTCATATCGCCCGTGCCGCCAGCTATTGCACCCATTCCAAGCACAATAGACGAACGCAACGTAAAGCTAAACCAAGCACGGTTAAACGAGTTTGTACGCCCCGCAACATCGGCGTTTACGGTGGTTAGCGCTTGTCCGCTTTGCACATGAGCGAGCATTGCCGCCCCGTTGTTTTGTATGCCAATTATCGGCAAGCGAACGGGTTGCTCTATTTGCGGACGAACAGCGTTAAGTAGGTCGTCCAAGCCGTAAACGGTGCTAATAAACATATCTTCGCCGCTACGCCCGTTGTTAAAGTTGATAACTCCGCCCGAGCCGCCTGGTACAAGGATAAACCCGTCATCTTCGGTGCTACCCGCACCAAAGAACCGCATAAGATCCATATCAAAAATTTGTGCCTCGCCAGTAATTTCAATATCGGCAAGCGGAATATTTACGATAAGCGAATCGCCGTCTAAAGCAAATTCCATGTATATTGTAAAGAAGTCAAAACTAATTTCCAGTTCCTGGTCTGCCGCATCTAGGTCGTATTCTAGTTCCTCTAAAGTGTAGCCAATCTCGTAAAACATATCTATCATGCGGTTCGAGTTGATAACAGAGTTACGGATTCCCTCGGTCATCTGCATAAAACCCTCATGCGTTTGGGACGGCAGCCAAAATTGTTGCAAAAAGCGAATATCGGCATTTTCGGTAAAATGGGATAGCACACGCTCTTGAAAGCGGCTAGTTTCCATAAAGAAAGGCAATGCGTCAATTCCTAAATCAAGGTCGCCCACGGTGTAGGCAATACGTACGCCGTTTGGTATTGAGGAAATTTCAAAGTTGCCATTTTCCACAGAATCGCTGAAAAGCCAGCGTGTGTGGCGGCGGCGTATTTCGTCATAAAAGCGGAAGCCAAGGTGCGAGCGTTTTGTGTTACGTTCAAACAGGTTAGAAATCGGGTCGCTTTCTGCACCAGGTGGGTCAGAGAACCACGTATGCCCATTACGGCGGTCGTGTACTGCTATTGTCGTATCTTCCAGATTTATGTATAGTGCTAAATTGGCGTTTTCGGCGACTTGCACCATATTGGGTACTTCTGTGCCGCTAAGTAGCGTAAGTTCGGACGGCGCACCCATATCTGTTGTAGTGGTTAGGTGTCTGAAACTGTAAACGTTAAAGCTATTGATGTAGACAACATATCCAAATATGGCAATAGTTACAATCAGTACAAAAATCAGGCGATTCCGCCATTTTCTTTTAGATTCATAGCTAAGCTCTAATTTCATGGTAATACCTCCTTAAAAATAATCACGCGTTTACTAACTAAAAAAATCATACCATATGTTGCAAAACTATGTCAATAGTTTTTAACAAAATTTTTGAAAATTTTTTTATTTTTTTGTGTAAATTTTTTGGTAAAAAATTTTTTGCAAGCTATTGACACGTGTTTATAATTTTGAGATACTTAATTATGAACAAAAAACCCAAATTTTGGGAAAAATAAGGAGTGTACAAAATGGCAGGAGTATTAGGAACGAACGTGCTAACGCAAGTTGCGGTAATAGTGCGAGATATTGAGGCAACCAAGGCAAAATATGCCGAATTTTTTGGCATAGAGCCGCCGCCAACAGTAAATGCTGGCGAATTTGCCGTAACGCAAACGGAATACAACGGCAACCCCGCACCAAATGCAAAGTGCAAAATGGCGTTTTTTAGCGTAGGCGGCAACGTCAGCCTAGAATTAATCGAACCAAACGGCGAAAAAAGCACTTGGCAAGACTTTTTAGACGAAAAGGGCGAAGGCTTGCACCACATAGCATTCAACGTAAAAAACACCAACGAAAAAATAGCCGCCGCCGAACAATTTGGCATGAAACTAACCCAACGTGGCAAATACGGCGACGCATCTGGCGAATACGCCTATCTGGACGCTACTGCTGACTTGAAATGCTTTATTGAATTGTTGGAGGGGTATTCAACTTGAAAATATCCTACTTGAAAATATCCCAAATGTAACAAAAAAATCGGGCGGATAATATCCGCCCGTTGCCATTTTGAAAATCCGCCCGTTTTTCCATAGTCATTCCATAGTCATTTTATTTCTCAATCAATTCAACTCTGGCAAAATCCCCTTTTGCAACTCGCAAATTTCCTCAACGGCACAAACTGCGTTATAATAATTGGAAACTGTTGGGTCTAGTAAAACCGCTTGCAGTAGCTTGTTGCGGCTTTTTTCGCAATATGCCTCGATTATTAGCTTATGAATACTGGCTTGTGTGCGTATCATTGCCGCTATTGCCTCGGGGAGCGGCTGCATTTGTTTGCCGTGAATCCCGCTGGCATCGGCGTAGCTGGAAACCTCGACTACCATATCTGGCGGCAAGTTTGGGATAAGCCCGTTGTTCATCATGTTCGCCGAAGTTATTTCGTATCGTTCGCCGCTGACGATTGCCTTGATAATGTCAACCGCAACTTCGCCCGACGGTTCAACCTTTTCTGGCGAAAAATCAAATGAAAGCCCCATGTCGGCTATGTCCATGTCCTCGAACGTTTTGCCGCTTGGTGCGTAGCGTGGCGGGTTATGCTCGTATTTGGTTTCCTCGAACGTAAACTCGGAGTGCGGTGCAACTTTACGTGCCCACGGCTTTTCCTTGGCGGGGTCGTAAAAATACAGCCCCTTTGCGTACGGCGCAAACTCGTCCGACCACGCTATGTATTCGCCAATGTGGCTTGTGCCAGGATACGGCAACAGCCCGTACGTCCGCAGCATTATCCGCGACAACGCCCAGCCGTCCCACGATTCTAGCCAGTTCATACGCAACTCCAACGCCTTTAGCTTGGGGTACAAATCTTCGCCCGTTTTTTTGTCAACCACTTTTTGAAACCAGCCGAAATGGTTAAGTCCGCAAGCCGCAACGTCGAGGTCTTCCTCGTCCATTTCTAGCATATCCGCCAGTTGCTCTATGCCCATGTTTGTGCCGTGGCACAGCCCAACCGCCTTTATTTTGGTTAATTTCAGCACCGCCTCGATTAGTTTTGCCTCGGGATTGGTAAAGTTCAGCAGCCATGCGTTTGGGCAATGCTGCTCCATTGCCTTGGCTATTTCCAGCATTGGCGGGATATTTCGCAAGGTGTGCAGCATACTGCCAGGGCCGCCGTTTTCGCCGAAAACCTGCCGAAAGCCGTATTTGCGGAAAATGTGCCAATCCTGCGACCAATAATAATAGCGGTCAACCTCGATTGCACACACCACAAAGTCCGCTCCGTTTAGGGATTTCGCCAAGTCGGTGGTGGCGGTAATTTTGGGCGAGCGTTTCAAATATGCCGCCGCTTGCGTTGCGTAGCTTTCCGCCGCTGGCAAAACATTTTCTTTAATGTCCATCAGGCAAATTTCCAGCGGCGAACCGTTTAGCAGGTCGCTCAACAAGATGTCATTTATCGTGCAAGGGCAAAACGAAACGCTACCCGCACCGATTATTGTAATTTTCATGGTTTTTTAGTCCTTTCTGGTGTCTGCTTTTTGCGGGGGGGGTTATATTATAGTGCTGTTGGCGGGTTGTTGCAAGATTAAAAATTCTGTTGGGGCAATAACAAAGGACTCTTTCGGATAATGCTTGCCGTTGCCCGTGATTAGCCAAGCGTTGCAGGTTTTGGCTACATCGTAAAAACAGCGGTCGGTTTCGTCGGGTAGGGGGATTGTGCTTTTTTGGGGTTGACAATAAAAGCCCAAAATCTCTATATCTTGGAAAAATTTTCGGATTTTTTCCTCGCTAAATTTGAAATGCGGTCTTTTTATTACGGTTTCATACTCTTTCAAAATTTCCGCATTATAAAAGGCTTGCACCTGCGATTTTGTAAACATTGTTAATATTTTAGCGGGGTTGCCGTTGGGCGAGATAAACGCCGAAACAATCACATTTGTGTCCATTACTATTTTGTTTATTATTTTGTTATCCATGGGCATTGTACTCCGCTATTTCTGCATCTATTTCTTGCAGGAGCATTTTTGAAATATCCCTTAGTTCCGATTGCTTTCTTAAAGGGTTATTCGCCCTCAATTCTGCCAACAAAGCTGATTTTTCACGATTTTCCTTGCGATAAGCCGCAATTTCGGCGTTTATCTCGTCCATGGTCATTTCCGAAGTGCCGTTTAGCACGGATTGCTCTTGTAACGATTTTACAGTCTCTCCCATTTCTGCCATTGCCGCCAGTTTTTCACGCTCTTCCTTGCGATAAGCCGCAATTTCGGCATTTATCTCGTCCATGGTCATTTCCGAAGTGCCGTTTAGCACGGATTGCTCCTGAATTTCCCGCACATTTTCCAACATTCTTGCTCCAATTATTTGCCTTTTTTCGTCCATCAAAATTGGCATTTCATGCGGCGGCACAATCGATTTTTGCATAAATTCCATTTTTGCCTGCCAGTCGCTTTCTTCTGGATTGCCCGTATTGTCTGCATTTTCCGTTGCCGCAACGCTAAACGGCATTTTTCCCATAATTATTACTGTCCGCACAAACATATCCAATGCAGAAGTAGCATTTAAGCCCTCTTTTTCGCAAAATCTTTCAAACTTTTTGCCCTCTTCCTCGTCTATTTGCAAGGTAAAATTTGTTGTTGCCATATAATCAGTCCTTTCTTGTGCTATGTCTCCATTATATATGTGTTTGCTTGGGATTGCAAGATTTTTTTTGGCAATGTTACCAAAATGTTAAAAAAATATTAAAAATTTTTCCGAAAAATCCCTTGACAAAAAATTTTCACTAGCCTATAATTAAATCAGACTAACAAATTTACAAGCAAAAAAATAATAAAAAAATAATAAAAAAATTTTAACAAAGGAGTTGACAGTCTTGCTAAACTATGATATAATTAAGAGCAGAGCAGAGCAGAGCAGAGCAGAGCAGAGCAGAGCAGAGCAGAGCAGAGCAGAGCAGAGCAGAGCA
>WRKK01000297.1 GCA_009782245.1 Defluviitaleaceae bacterium
CCGTGGGCGCTGCCCACACCCGCCAAGGCGCTGCCCTGGACCCGCAAGGGGATTCTCCCCTTGACCCCGCAAAATTTTTAATGTTGGGGGTTAATTATTCGTCTATATCGTCTACATCGTCATTGTCAATAGTATCAAAAACCATGCCCATTTCCAGGGCTTTACGAACTATCTCTACTGCATCTTCTTCTGGCCAGACCATGCCTAGTTGGCTGGCTTGTTCTATTATTTGGCTGTCGGTTTGGTTGTTTTGGCCATGTTCAAAATTATAGGCAAATAAAAAAATAGCGGATAAAAGCACCATGCCCAAGCCCAGACCAAACAAAACACTTTTAAGTTGCATAATATCACCGTCCGCCTAGTCCAATAATTAGTTGTATTTCGCCCTGCCCCATATCTAAATGCCGTGCTATATCGGATAAAGATAAACCCTGTGCTTGCAGTTCCTTTATTACTGCGTGTTTGGGGTGTATTACTACCGCTTGCGGTGGGCTATATGGGGCTGGTTTTTCGTATTCTGTTTTTTGTTCCGATTTTTGTTCCGATTCTGATTCTGGTTTTAGTTCTGGTTCAGGTTCTGATTTTAGTGTTGTTGCTAGTTCTGTTATTAAATCGGATTCTTCTGATAATTCTGATAATTTTTCTTCTAGCTGAAAAAAATCTAAATCGTTATCAATGGTAATATCTAGCCCTGTTGGTTCGGTTGGTTCGGTTGCTGGTTCGGTTTGGTTTATTTGGCTTAGCAAAGTTGCTAAACGTTCGGCATTTTCGGGGTTTTCTAGTTCTTTTTGCTTGTCGTCCATTAGTTGGTACACAAATAACAGAGCATTATACTTTTCGTTAAGCTCATCTAAAACCAGCTTAGCTGTTTTGTTTATTTCTTCCAACGCCTCGTCAGCAACGTTGTCAACTAGCTGTTCAATATCAACATTTGCAGGGTTATCTTTACGGGTTATTATATGGAAAGCAAAGGAACTTACAATCAATAAAATGCCCAAAATAGCCCCTAAAAACACTACCGCCTCTACAAACAATTTTTTGTCCTCTTTTTTTTAATATTGGTTACATTGTAATGTCAAACATACTGGTACTTAGCGGGCTGGCGGGCTTTTCTGGCTGACGTTGCTGTTTTTTCTTTTTGCCAGAGTTGCCGCCGTAGCCGCTGTTGCCACGTCCGTCTTTGCGTATTTGTGCATCTTCGGAGCGTGGTGCTTGTTGCACTTGTTGCTCTTGTAGGTTTGCTTCTTTGTTTAGCCGTGCCGCAAATTGCTGGCTTTGTGTTTCTGGTCTGTTTTCGCCACGTTGGTTTTGTGTCATCTCGGTTGCTCGCTGTATTGGCAACGCCATATCAACTGCTCTTATTGACATAATTGCACCTGCTTTCTATTTTTGGTTGGTTTTGTTACCCTTTGCCACGCTTGCCGACATAAGTCCGCAAGCGTTTACATTTTATATTTAGCCAGCGAAGGGGCCAAGTGCTATTTTTTCGCCATTATTGCGTAACGTACAGCGGGACATTTTATCTCTAACAGCCATATGTGCGTTGCCGATGGTAATGCGTACGCCTGGCTGAATTACGTTGCTTGCCGAAACCGTGCCAGCGTTTGACATAATAGATTGGCTCATCTCGTCAATTTTTAGCTGTAGTTTATTAAGCCGTTCGCGGTATGTCATTTTGGCGTTCAGCATTTTTACTAGTATTTGTTTTTTGTCCTCGGTTAAAGTACCCTTTTTTTGCTGGGCAGTTAGCACACTTACGCCTTGGTCAACCTTTTCAAAATCTTTGCGTAGGTTATCGTATTCTTCTTTAAGGCTTTTAAGTTCCAAAATTGCGGTTGGGTTGTTGCCAACTTCGATAATGGTTGTTGTACCCATTGGGCTGCCGATGGTTTTTGCCATTAGTTTTTGCCCCGCAATAAGTTTGCCGCCTGTTAGCAAGCCCCGTTTACCCGAAAGAATAACATCGCCGCCGCAGTTTATGGTGCTGTTCATTATAGAATCGGCGGTTATGTTGCCCTCGGCGCTAACGCTACAACCTTCGATAAATTTTGCCGTTATGCTGCCACCCGCCTTTAGTTTGGCACGTTCCATGCCCTGCGCGCCACGGCCGATAACGATGTCGCCGTCCGTTTGGATAGTAGCACCCTCGCAAACGCCGTGTATTTCTATGCTACCTTGTGCTCTAACGGTAAAGCCAGTTAAAACGTTGCCATTTACTACAACTTGCCCGTTAAAGTCAATGTTGCCTGTCGAGTTATCCACGTTCTCACGTATCTCCAAGCAAGGTGAAATATGTATTTTGCCCTGCTGTATTGCTATTTGTCCGCTAACATCTGCTATTAGGTGCATACCATCTTCGGAAACGTAGGTGTTTTTGCCTACTGGAATAGGTTGCGGAGCACGCCCCTCGGTATAGGGCAAAATATTGCCAGTAACATCACGGCCGTCAACGCCGGCGCGCGGCGGTACAGAGGTAACAAGAACATCGCCACGTTCGCAAAGGCGCAAAGTGCCTAGCTGGCGGAAATCCACGCTACCGTCTTCTAAAATTTTTGGTTTTGGTTTAAGGTTTTCGTTGTTAAAATGGTATTGCAAATAGCCATCTGTGCCGTTAATAGGCGTAACGCCTTTGGCGACAGAATATTTGCGTTCGTAAACTTTGTGCAAAACAAGCGTGTTGATAATTTCGATGTTATAGTTTAGAATACCTTCCGCTTCTAGCACAGCAATAATGCCCTGTGCATCAAGGCGGTTGCCCTCGTTTATTGGTGCTTGGAAGATAACAAAAGCCTCCATGCGGTCGGTGCTTACGTCAACGTCAACCTTTTCATCTACTTGGTATATATGCGATTTATCCGAAATTTTCAGTTCCAAGTTAGATATATTCCCCTTAAGTTGTTCATTCAAGAGGACAAAATCCACATCTTGCACGTTATAAGAGTCGATAAGAGTAATAATGTCCTTACGCGAAATGTTATCTTCAGGATTTATCACTCCAATGGACAAATACACGCCATCTTCTTTTCTTGTGATTTTTACATTTTTCATTACAGCAATCCACCCTCGCTTCTTTATGAAAATAGCACAGACTTAAATTTGCCTAATTTGCCTTGCATACGCATAATTGCCTTTGAATGTATTTGCGATACACGAGATTCTGATACTCCCATAATACCACTAATTTCTTTTAATGTTAAGTCTTCAAAATAATATAAGCTAACCACTAGTTTTTGTTGTTCTGGCAGCTTTTCTATAACCTGTGTCAGCATAGTTTGCAGTTCTTGCCTATCGTAGTGCTGTTCTGGCGTTTCTTGCATTTCGGAAGCCGTAAGGAACGAGCCTTTTTCGTGCCCTTGTTCCAGGTAATCGTCTAGTGAAATAAGCGAAAGTACCGTAGATTTGCGGATAAGTTTGCGGGCCTCTTCTAGGGTCATGTTTAATTTTTGTGCTATTTCGGGTTCCGTTGGCTCTCTGCCTAGCTCTATTTCTAGTGTCATGCACAGTTGCTCGTATTCTTTGTTTTTTTGGCGTAACGTTCTGGGTATCCAATCCAATTTGCGTATGCTATCAATTATTGTGCCCCTTATGCGTACAGAGGCATAGGTTTCAAATTTAACGCCTTTATTAACATCAAATTTATCAACTGCATCTATTAGCCCAAAAACGCCATAGCCAATTAAATCGTCAAGTTCGACATATTTGCCAACATGAACGGCTAATCTGCCTGCAACGTATTTTACTAGCGGTGCGTATTCTAGGATTAATTTTTCGCGCAGTACTAGGCTTTTGGTTTTTTTGTACGTTTGCCAGACTTCTCTTAAATTTTCCATATTTTCAAAATTATCCAAAAAGTCCCTCCCATCAGCCGCATAGGTTATTAGCTTGCTTAACTATCTAAAAAAGCGTTTTCAACAGGCGTATTTTCTAAATCTTCGTCCGCTTGTTCGTCGTCTTCATCGTAGTCTTCGTCTTCGTCTTCTTCGTCGTCATCATCGTCGTCGTCGTCTTCGTCTGTTTCAGCGGCATCTTCTTGCGGCGGGAACACTTTTGCTAGTAGTACCAAGCGTGCCACAGCGCCAATTACGTAAAACACAGCTATAGTAGTAGAAAGCCAAATAGCCATCTGAAGTAGCTCGGCCTCTATAGCAATACAAGCCAACAAGACTATTATAGCCGCAATGGTGCTAATATATGCGGGCAATTTTCCCAACGGCTTTGTCAATTTTACAACCCCACATTCTATTGTACTTTTTATACTTGTACTTTTGTACTTTTGTACTTTGTGTACTTTTGTACTTTAGGTTATATTTGGTTTACAGTTCACGGTTACCGTGTCCAATGGTTTTAATTAAAAACCTGCCGTCATCGGCATAAAGTTCTACAGTACGGCCATAGTTAGCGCCAACTTCGTAGGCAACAAGCGGAATAGAATACTGTTTAAGTAGCCGCAAAGTGGCCTCAACGTTGCGGTCGCCTATCCGCATATCGTCATTTTTGGAATTAAATGCAAACATTTGTGCACCGCCAGCTATTTTTGCCCGCAACCTGGTTTTGTTTGCACCTTTCGCCGCCATATCTTGAATCATTTTAACCATTGCAGTATCGGCAAATTTTGCGAGGTTTTGGTTATTCTGCATTTTTGTGGAATCTGGTAGCATAATATGGGCAAGTCCGGCTACTTTGGATGCTGGGTCGTATAAGGCGATACCCACGCAAGAGCCTAGCCCTAAAGTTGTTAGCATAGCGGGTGCGCGTTCAACTTTTAGGTCTGCCATTCCCACTATAATTTTCGTCATACTCCCACTCCTAAAGAACCCATAATTTTGGCAAACGATTCCTCATCTGGCACTAGAATAAAGTAGCCATTAACGGCGACATTTTCCACCGAAAACGAAGAGTTAATAAACAGTACGTGGTCTGCCATTTTACCAAACTCAATAGCTGGCACAGAAAGTAGCGCATTCGCCATATCTATTGCAAGCATCGGTACTGATTGGCGGATCCGCAAGTTTGTTAGCCCCGAAAGCGAACCTAAATACGAACCAGCCATAATATTAGATATTTCTTCTATAGCGGATAATTCCAGTTCGGAAAGGTTGTCTCCTGAAGATTCTATACCCATTCCGCTTAAAACCGAACTTAACAAATTGTGGGCGGTGTCAATATCCATTAAAAACATTATCATACCCGAAATATCTTCGGAGATACCAATTAAAACGCCGACCAAGATAATCTCTGGTCCGCCGACAAAATCGGCTAAAGTATCAAACTCAATAAGTTCAACAGAAGGCACATTCATCTGTACTTTTTTGTTTATCAGGCTAGATACAGCGGTTACAGCATTTCCTGTGCCTATACTGCCAATTTCTTTTAGTACGTCTAAGTGCATATCGTTCAAATTGCTAAACAGCGACATAAAACCAATCCCTCCATTATCAATGCGTAATTTTTCTTTTAGCATTGTTATAATGTGGACAAAGCCCACAAGGTTTTTAATTGCACATTGCGCGTTACGCATTGCACGTTATTTATTCCGTTGGGTGTTAATAAATTTTATTACTTTATCTTGCTCGGGGTCGCGCGTATCTAAAAATTGGCAACGGTATTGGTACAAATGACCGCCGCTTTTAAGCCCCTGCCAGCCTAGCACACGACACATTAAAACGATGTATTCGCCCTCTAGCATAAAGTTAGCACAAATATTGGTATCAGAGTTCATAAGGAAATCGGAAACAAAGCGCATACCGCCGCCGCTTAAATCTTCGATAACACCGTTGTGCATAACAAGCGTTTCTTCGGTTATGTTAAAATCGTCGCTAACGGTGGAAAAAGTAAACTCTATGCGGCTGTCAATTCTGTGGTAGTTTCTAATAGGTATACGTTCGCCAGCCGAATCTATGCTGAATTTAGTTAAATACAGACCATTCATAATAGGGTGTTCCAGTACAGTAGCGTCAAATACAAGAATCTCTGAACTTGTATAAAACCTAGTCTCAAAAGCCCGTGAAATAGGCAGTTTCACTAGCGAGCCCGCCGATACTGGCATAACAACCAGCACTTCTTTATCGTTTGGCACAACTTCAACTGTGGTGGGCAATCTACGGCGCTCACTTTTATGGTCGCCCTTAAAGCCAATTTCCACGCGGTCGCCTGTTTTTATACGTTTAAGCAAACTAAAATCCCCTTTACTTTTCCTACTTTTTCCGATTTTACTGTTTTGTTTTAATGTTGTTGTTCTTTTTTTGTTTTTGTTTCTTTTTGGTTCATTTTGTTTCGTTTTGTTTCGTTTTGTTTCGTTTTTGGTACATTTTGGTTATTTTTTCATAAAACCTAGCCATTTTTCAATAAATTTTCCTATCCCAACAGGAGCAATATCTGGTTCGTTTAGCAGGCGGCGCGAGATTGCCTCGATGCTTTTGCTGCTTTCGGAATCGGGGTAAGCGATGGCGACAGGTTCTTGGGCTTTAACAGCCCGTGTAAGTTGTTTATCGTAAGGTATAATGCCTAAATTAAAGGGTTTTACGTTCAAAAAGCGGGTACAAACTCTGCTTAATCGGTTAAAAACTTCCAAGCCTTCCTTGTGGTTTTCTACACGGTTTACAACTATTTTTAGCGGCGATGGCTCGGCGTTACCCTCGGCTAGTGTTTTTATTATGGTGTAGGCATCGGCTATTGCGGTTGGGTCGCTAGTGGTAACAACGATAATTTCGTGTGCCGCCTTTAGAAAGCTGGTAACATTTTTGGAAACGCCAGCGCCCGTGTCGATAAGCAGAATATCGGTAAAATCGTCTAATTTAGTAAAGCCGTTAATAAGCAGCGATATTTGCGTTTCGGTAACATTACCTAGCTGGGTTAGCCCGCTGCCGCCCGATAAGAACATAGTACCCTCTGGCCCTTTAGTTAGTGCGTCAACAACGGTTTTTTCGCCTTTAAGTATTTCGCGGAAAGAATATTTGGGTGTAACACCAAACAGCAGTTCCACGTTAGCTAGACCAAAATCGGCATCAATAATAACAACTCGTTTTTTGGCACGTGCTAGGTTTATGGCAAGGTTTATAGTAAAGTTAGTTTTGCCAACGCCGCCTTTGCCGCTAGTTACGGCTATTACGCGCATATTGGCTTTTACTGCTTCCGCTATAGCCTCCGTTCGCTGTTTACGTACCAGATTCCGTAACCTTTCGGCCTGATCCATAAATCAAGCCTCCCTCCAAGCCGAGCTATTAAAACCCGTACCCAATAGGGCTTTGGCAATTTTATCCGGCTGTATTCTTTCTATATCTTCTGGCACACTTTGCCCAAAAGACACATACGACACTCTCCGATTGGTTAGGTAGCAAGTATTTAACAAAACGCCCATAGAACCCGCCTCATCTAGTTTAGTAAAAATCAGGTCAAAATCGGATATACTTTCGTAGGCACTGATGGTGCTAAGAATATCCTCTTGCCTGGTGGTTGCACTTAGCACTAGGAAGTTGGCACTAGTTGGCACTAGTTCTAGCATGGCTTGCAACTCTATGATATTTTCTCGGTTGTGGTGGCTGCGGCCTGCGGTATCTACTAGTATTACATCGTGGGTTTCTTGCAGCCGTTCGATGTTTGCAACAATTTCTTCGCCGCTGTAAATAACCCGCAAGTTAAGCCCCATAATTTCGGCGTATGTTCGCAACTGTTCTACTGCCGCTATACGGTATGTATCGGCGGTAATTAGCCCTACTTGTTTGTGGCGGTTTAGCAGTAATATAGAAGAAAGTTTGGCGATAGTGGTAGTTTTGCCAACGCCCGTTGGGCCAATAAATATTGCAACTTGTGTTGAGCCATCGTAGCCAGCGCCAGTTTCCTGCCCTATAAGGGTGCGCGGCTCGCCCAAGATTGCTATAATTTTATTATACACTATTTTTACAAGTAAGTTAATATCTTGTTGCCCATTTGCAACAGCGATATTTGCATCTTCTAGCACGTTTTCCACAATTTCAGCGGCTACACCCTGCGATATAAGCGAATCGTAAAATATTTTTATCATTGGGTCGTACATTTGCGTTTTTGGCACTTGCTTGTTTAGTGCATCTTGTAGCTCTTGAATTTTTTTCTGTTGTTCGGCAATAATAGATTCTTCGTTGGCTGTGTTGGCTGTGTTGGCTGTGTTTTCCGATTGCGGTATAGTTTTGGGTTCGTCTGGTGCTGGCATTGCCTCTTTAATGGCCTCTAGCAAAGCACCAATATCGGACGTTTTTTCAGATGGTTCGGGCTGGTTCGATTGCAGGTTAGGCAGGTTAGATTGTAGGCTAAAATGTTCGCCGTCTGGCTCTGTTAAAGTTGGCTCGTTATCTTTTGCTGCTTGGGCTGCCGCCATTGCGACATCTAGCAATTTATCTTTTTCAATACCCTCTTCATCGTAAGCGGCGGTTACGATGATAGTTGGTTTTTTGAACCAATTTTTAATACCGCGCCGTTGATTTTTGGTAATATTAAGCACAATAGCGGACAAGCCGAGTTCTGCGTGAACCTTTTCTAGCGCCTCTTTTTCGGTTGCGCCTTCAAATTTTTTCGTTTTCATGGTTAGACACTCACCATCCCAATAGATTGAACTTCTGCTGATTGGTCAATTTCGCCGTAACTTAGCACAACCAAATCGGGTGCAATTTCTTCTACAAGCTGCTTAAAGTACATACGTACAAAAGGCGATGTTAAAATAATTGGCATAACGCCCATAGATGTTAGCTTGTTGACCTCGTTTTTTAGGCTGTCAAAAATGCGGTTGCTTAAATTTTGGTCAATGTTCACAAAACTGCCAACCTCGGTTTTTTGGATATTGCTGGTTAGCGTTTGCTCCAGGGCGGGATCCAATGTAATAACCGTGTTTACGCCTGGGTTAAAGAACCGCCTTGAAATTGCACGGCGCAGGTTTTGGCGTACGTATTCAGTTAGCATATCAATATCTCGGGTAATTGGTGCATAATCGGCTAAGGTTTCCATTATTGTAACCAAGTCGCGAATCGAGATACCCTCCCGCAACAGTTTTGACAGCACTTTTTGAATTTCGCCGATAGTCATCATTTTTGGTACAAGTTCTTCCACTAGAATATTGTGGGTTTCGCGTACGTTGTTGACTAGCGTTTGCACATCTTGGCGAGATAGTAATTCGTGCAGATGCCCCCGCACAACTTCGGTTAAGTGCGTTGCGATAATCGCGGGCGGGTCAACCACGGTATACCCTAGCATTTCGGCACGTTCCCGTTGCGATTCAGAAATCCACAAAGCGGGTAAACCCATATACGGCTCGATGGTTTCTATGCCGTCAATTTCTTCTTCCACATAACCCGAGTTCATTGCCATGTAGTGGTCGAACAAAATTTCGCCGCCAGCGACTTCCACGCCTTTTATTAGAATAGAATAATGGTTTGGCGGCAGTTTAATGTCGTCTTTTAGGCGGATAACTGGCACTATTGCACCAAGTTCAACGGCTATTTGGCGGCGTATCATAACAACCCGTTCTAGCAGGTCGCCGCCTTGGCTAGAATCCACTAACGGGATTAAGCCATAGCCAAAATACAGCAAAATAGGGTCAACATTCAGCAAGGAAACCACATTTTCGGGGCGGCGGATTTCTTCCGCTTCGACGTTATCGGTTGTAATTTCGGTTTCTATTGCCGTTATACTTTGGCGGTTTCGCATAACAAAGCTAAATATCAGCAAGAAAAGCCCAGCTGTACCAAATACCGTAACTGGCAATGGTGTAATTATTGCCATTCCTAGCAACGCACCGCCAACAATAGCTAAAATCATGGGTTTGTTAAACACTTGTTGCCCCAGCGAATCGGAAATTTCCGTTTCCAGGGTAGCTTTTGTAACCAGCATACCCGCCGAAGTTGATATTAGCAAGGTTGGTATAGCGTTGGTTAAGCCGTCGCCGATAACTAGCAATGTGTAAACTTGGGCTGCTTCGCCGATTGGCAAGCCATCACGTATGCTACCCATTGCAATGCCGCCGATAATGGTAATAAAAATTATAAGAATACCAACGATTGCCTCGTTTTGCACAAATTTAGCGGCACCGTCCATAGCACCGTAAAAGTTGGATTCATCTTGAATTTTTTTGCGGCGTTCTTTTGCGCCCTGCTCGTCAATTAGCCCCGAATTTAGGTCGGCATCTATAGCCATTTGTTTGCCTGGCATAGCATCTAATGTAAAGCGAGCGGTTACTTCGGCTATACGGGTTGCACCTTTTGTAATAACCAAAAAGTTTACCAAAACAATAATTATGAAAACAATTAAACCAACTATCATATCGCCACCCGCCACAAACTGCCCAAAAGTATCAATAACTTGTCCAGCCTCGCCGAACGCTAAAATAGAGCGGGTTGTGGAGATATTTAGTGCTAGTCTAAAAATAGTGGTCATAAGCAAAATTGTGGGAAACATAGACATATCCAGCGCTTCTTTAGCATAAAGGGCATTCAAAAAGATAAGAAGACCGATACCCACCATAGTCATCAGTAAAAAGTCAATCAGCCAAACTGGTAGTGGTATTACTATAAAAACAATTACCACAACCATTGCTATACCTACAAAATATTCCTTTGCTTTCACAAGTTTACCCCCTTTTCCATTATTATACATCAAAGGTAGTAATTTTGCAACACAATAAAAAAAATTAATAAAAATTTTTTCGGCGGGTTAAAATTTTTTATGGTTATCCAAATATCTCGACTGTAAACCAGACGGAACGGTCGCCCGACCCGCCTAGCGGAACGGGCGACCAACCTGCCTGACGGAACGGGCGACCGACCTGCCTGACGGAACGGGCGACCAACCTGCCTGACGGAACGGGCGACCGACCTGCCTGACGGAACGGGCGACCGACCCGCCTGACGGAACGGGCGACCGAGGACGGTCGCCCCTACAACAACGCCCGACCG
>WRKK01000298.1 GCA_009782245.1 Defluviitaleaceae bacterium
CTACAACGATGCCACCCGCCCGCCTAACGGCGGTCAGGTAGGGGCGACCGTCCTCGGTCGCCCGTCCGTCTAATCCCCAATGTTTCAATAAAAGTGTACGCAGGTGGGGCAACCGTCCCCTGCCCGTCCGACAGGCGGGTCGGTCGCCCGTTCACCCATTCCGATTTAGCCTAAGTGTACGCAGTCGGTAACCCCCCCACTATTTCGTACTTTCCACAACATAAACCCCACCTTTCCTATACAATACCTCCACTTTGCCAAAAACCGCACCCAAATATTTTACGCTACTCTCTGCACCATGTTTTTTGTGAATCACAATATACAGGCAACCGCCCAAATTTAGATGCTCGTTAGCACCTTTGTATAGTTCAAACACCGTTTTTTTACCTGCGTGGATAGGCGGGTTTATTACGATTGTGTCGAATAATTGCGGAATATTGCTAAATTTATCCGATTGGATAATGTTGGAAGTTACGCCGTTTTTGCGGGCGTTGTCCGCCGTTAATCGCACCGCACGGGGGTTTATATCGGCTTGCGTTAAATTTTTAATGCCGTTTGCCTTTGCCAAAATAATACCAATACAGCCAAACCCGCAACCCATATCCAGCAACGAGCCGCCCGCCCGTAGCGGCGGAATATTTTTCAGCAATATTTCCGTGGCTTTGTCCATTTTTCCGACCGAAAAAACGCCAATATCCGTATCAAAAAAATACTGATATTCGCCGAAAAAGTAGCTAAAGGGCTTTATATTGGATTTGCCAGGCTCGTCCGCCGAAAAGTAATGCGTGTTCACTGCTTTTTCCCGATAATTACATCTCGGTTTATCGCCTGATCTACCCTGTGCACAAAGGAAGTATCGCCGCTGGGCATAACTAAAGTAAAGCCGTTTTTTGTCAACTCGTTTTCTAATTCTTCCCGTGTTATTAGAAATAAATTCCACGCCAAAACGATAACACCGCCCGATTTTAGCACTTTGTGCCAACTTGGCAATGCACCCGCAACTATCGGCAATGCGTTTCTGGATTGCCAATTTTTATTTTGGGCGATTTTTTTGCCTTTTTTATCTTTTTTATCATTTTTGTTGTTTTCGCTGTTCTTGCCTTTGTGCTGAACGCCGTAGGGCAAATCGGCGATAATAACGTCAAAATAATTTTTGCGGTAAAATTGGTCGGCATCTTTTGTGTCGCCGCTGATTAGTTCGGCTGTAATGCTGGCTGTTTTTGGCGAGGGTGCATTTTCCGAACTTTCGCCTGTTTCCAATGTCTCCAATGTTTCTAATGTCTCCAATGTTTCCAAAATTTCGGGCTTTTGTAGCGTTATTGTTTGGCGGACTGCGGTATAATCGGGCAATCCTTGGCGTTCTTTGTGGCTAGAATGTTTGTATTTGCCGTTTTCCAAATATTTTTTAAGAAAATTATAACCCTCGTCAACGGCTTTTTGGTCGATGTCTATTCCATGCACATTATAGCCGCACATCAAGCCCTCAAAAAGGGTTGTGCCTTTGCCGCACAGCGGGTCCAACACATTTTGCACCGCATTATCCGCCAGCGAAACGCCCAAATTTAGCAACATTCGGGTAAAAAGTTCGTTGGTTTTGCCGTTGTATTTTAGTATTGTGGAAATATCCTCGTCAAAAAAATATCCAACTTGCCTTTCAACTGGAATCAAAGCAGGAGAAAAAACAAAAGAATCGTCAGCAGCAAACCGCAGTTCAAAAATTGCGTAAACAAAAGATAACCGTGAAACCGCTTGCAAATCTGCGGCTGTTAGCGGTTTTTGCATATTAAAAGTAAAATACGACAAGCCAGCAATGTTCATGCTATCCAAGGTTCTCCCGATTTTCTCGATTCCCAGTTTTCCAGTATTTTCAATAGGACCTTCCAAAACTTCCCAAACTGCCAAATCGTCAAGTTGTAGGCAATCAAACTCTGCCACCGCCAAAGTTTTTGCCGACTTAAAGTAGACCCTGTTATGCCCAGGGTTGGCTAAAATAGCGTAAGTAATCATCATACGTTCTCCGCAATGTAGTGCAGCAGCTCTTCGGTGGCTTCCCAGCCGAGGCACGGATCGGTTATTGACCGCCCGTGTTCGTAAGTGCCGCCGTGCACATCTTGCCTACCCTCTTTTAGGTAGCTTTCTATCATTAGTCCGCGCACAACTTGCTTTATTTTGGCGTTGTTTTGCCGTGTGTGCAAAATATCTTTTGCAATGCGGGGTTGCTCTTGATATTGCTTGGCACTGTTGCTGTGGTTGGCATCTACCACTATCATGGGATATTTTAGTCCTCGTTTTTCGTACAATTCAACCGCTTGCTGCAGGTCTTCGTAGTGATAGTTGGGAATATCCTCGCCTTGGCGGTTTACCGAGCCGCGCATAATCGCATGGGAAAGCGGGTTGCCCGTGGTTGCAACTTCGGCATCTCTAAAAATAAAGGTATGAGCGGTTTGGGCGGCTTTTATTGCGTTGAACATAACGTTAAGGTCGCCGCTAGTCGGGTTTTTCAAGCCAACGGGAATGCTTATCCCGCTGGAAGTTAAGCGGTGGTGCTGGTTTTCCACCGAGCGTGCGCCTATTGCAATGTAGCCCAGCAAATCCTCGCAATAGACCAAATTGTCGGGGTACAGCATTTCGTCCGCCGCCGTTAAGCCCGTTTCTTTTATGCAACGCAAGTGAATGTTGCGAATAGCCGCAATGCCGTCCGCCATGTTGGGTGCAGAAGTGGGGTCGGGCTGGTGCATCATGCCCTTGTAGCCCTCGCCCGTTGTGCGCGGCTTGTTGGTGTAAATGCGCGGCACAACGAACAATTTATCTTTTAGTTTTTCGTATACTTTCGCCAGTTTTGTTACGTATTCTGTAACGGTGTCCTCGTCGTCGGCGGAACATGGGCCGATAATAACCAAAAAACGGTCGCTTTTATGCTCTATTATTGCTTTAAGTTCGGCATCTCGGGCATCTTTAATTTTTTGCAAATCGGCTGTTAGCGGGGCTTTGGCTATTATCTCCGCTAATGCTGGCAATTTTCTTATTGTCTTAAAAGCCATATTTTTTCCTCCTGTTGATTTTTTTAATCCTCTTAATCCTCTTATCAATCTTCCAGCAAACTTTCAATTTCTTCGTAGGTTAGCGTGTGCAATTCGCCTGTAACGTTGTCGGTTAGCACAGAATCGATTAGCTTGCGTTTTTTTGCTTGCAGTTCCATAATGCGTTCTTCCAGCGTTTGCATTGCGATTAGGTTAAACACTTGCACCGCCTTGTTTTGCCCTATTCTATGCACTCGGTCGGAGGCTTGATCCATTACAGATGGATTCCACCATGGGTCGTAATGAATAACGATGTCCGCGCCCGTGAGATTAAGCCCCGTGCCGCCCGCTTTTAACGAGATAAGAAACACATCTTTTTCGCCGCTGTTAAAACGGTCAACTTGTTTTATGCGGTCGGCGGCTGATGTCGCCCCGTCCAGATAAAAATAGGCAATACCAGCGGCATCTAGGGTTTTTTTTAGGATAGCCAACATTTCGGTAAATTGCGAAAAAAGCAACACCCGATGCCCCGATTCTATCGCAATTTCTAGCGTTTCTACTGCCAAGTTTAGTTTGCCGCTGCCGCCCGTGTAATTTTCTATGCACAGTTCTGGGTGGCAACATATTTGGCGTAGGCGGGTAAGTTGTGCCAAAATTTGCAGTTTGCTACCCTTTTGCGAAGTTTTGTTTAGCAGGGCTTTTAGCTCGCCTTTTGCTTTTAGCAGATGCGCCGTGTATATTTTTTGCTGTTCTGGCAACATTTCGGCGACTAGCGTTGTTTCGGTTTTTGGCGGTAGTTCGCTTAGCACGGTGCTTTTTAGCCTACGCAACACAAACGGGGAAATTTGCTCTCGCAAGCGGGCTATTCTACTTCTGTCGTTATCCTTTATTATGGGAATCTCGTACAGTTTGGCAAATTTGCTGGCACTATACAAGTAGCCTGGCATAACAAAATCAAACAGCGACCACAGTTCTACTAGCGTGTTTTCTATTGGTGTGCCTGTTAGTGCAATGCGATGGTCGGCACGAATAGATTTTATTATGCGGGCGTTTTTGGTGGTGGGGTTCTTGATATTCTGGGCTTCGTCCGCTATGATGTACTTATAGTACAAATCGCTGTAAATGTGAATATCCCGTTTCATTGCATCGTAGGTTGTAATAAATATTTTGGCGGTTTCGTTTTTTAGCAACACAGAGCGGCTTTCGGGCGAGCCTGTAACCACAACGAACGGCAATTTTGGCACAAATTTTTTTATTTCTGCCGCCCAGTTGTAAATCAGCGAAGTTGGCGCAACTACCAAAGCGGGGCGTTCTAGCGGGTCGCTGCCTAGCAACGCCAGTATTTGCAAGGTTTTGCCCAAGCCCATATCGTCCGCCAAAATGCCGCCAAACCCGCAAGCCACCAAATTTTTTAGCCATTGATAGCCCATATTTTGGTAGGGCCGCATAATTGCTTGCAGTTCTTTGGGTAATTCAAAACTTTTTTTTGCGTGAAACTGCCGCATTAATTTTTTGAACGACGGATTTTGCCGTGAAATCAAGTTTTCAATGTACGGCGCACGGTACAGCGACAGCGATAGCCCTTCTTTTTGCAAATCTTTGCGTTCAATATCTAGTGAAATCAACGATTCTGCCATTTCGGCGGTTAGCTGATCGGTCAACGCCAACATTCGCCCGTCTTTCAGCTGGTGGTACTTCTTTTTGGCTTTATAAGAATCCAACGATTCCACCAGTTCGGACAGCGAAAAGCCTGTATCTTGCACATAAACGTCCAAAATTTGCCCACGCAACCTAACGCCCAAACTGCCAATTCCCGCTTTTGCCGCTTTATTCCGCAATTTATCGGTAATGTAAATTTCCACTTTTTTGTATTCGTGCAACATATCCAACCCAGACGGCGTATCGCCGATTAAGTAAAAAATTTTATCCAGCCCCGATAAGCGGAACAACTTTTGTTCAAAATCGGACACAAAACCCAAACCCTCCAGCAATTTTTTAACGGTGTATTCGCCAGCAATATCGCGCGGGCCGTCGTTTTCGTGGGTATCAAAAGCATCGTATTCGCCGCCCTCTTTATCTTCGGCATACGAGAACGTTGTGCGGCAGGTAACAGTTGCATCTTCTTCGTCAAAGTACATTTTGGCTTTTAGTTTGGGGCAGAGTCTATCCTTAAACCCAGAAAGCAAGCCCATCTCCATAAGTTTCGGCATAACGGCGGAAATAAAGCGTTTGCGAGTATATCCCATAAACGAAACGCTGCCTTTTGCACAAGCGTCTAAAATTTGTAATAAAAGCTGTGCCTCCGCCTTGTGCATACGGTATATTGTGTCAAGTGCCAAAAGATAGGAATAGCGGTGTCCTTTTAGCAGATGATATTTTATTTTTGGGCCGCTAAGCATTATTTCGCCCGATTTATCGGTTACATCAAAGCGGATTTGCGGCGTTTCGGAAGTAATGTTGATTAGCCCAGGCTGTTCGGCGTTCTCAAAAAAAAACTGCACATCGCCCTCTATTTGCGAATTTTTGCAGATGTCAAAAAAAGTATCGATATTGCGGTACGAAAGCGGTATTTTGCGGGTATCGTCGCGAATAGAAACGGTTGCGGAACTTGATGCGTTTATTTGCGATGCAATTTCGTTGTAAACGCCCTCTTCCTGTATCAAAAAATCAATCCAGCGGCGGGATACCGTGCTAAACGAGGTTACGGCGTGGTTAAATTCTAGCCCGTTGCCGTAACGCACAACTTCGCTGCGATTGACGGCGGCTAAAAATTTATTGATATTTTTAACGGTGTACATTCGGGTATATCCCACGTAAAAAGTAAGGTATGCTTTGCCGTGTACACTAAGGTGAAAACGTGGGCTTAGCTGGGCAAGCCGACTATTTTCGGATATTGCGGGCATATTCAGATTATCGTCTATTTCTTGCAGAATTAATTTTTCTAGCGTATTAGTTAAGTATTCCGAATTATTGGATTGATTTACATCGGTTGTGTCGGCTCTGCCGTCGGATATGGCAAAAAGAACGGCTATTACGTGTTTACAACCGCCTTGCCATATACTTTGGCTGGCACAAGTACACTTATAGCCGATTAGATCGCCCTGCATAGTAAACGTTAGCGAAACTTCGTAGTTTCTGTAGTTGCCTTTAACTGCTGCTTTTACCAAAGTAGAATTTTTTTGCTGTTTAGTAGTAAAAGAAACTATTTTGCCTTCGCGGTAGTATTTTTCGCCCCGCGAGTATGTATCTTTATTTGCACTTACCCCCAAAATTTTACTGTGGGATACAGCGTACCTCATAAAAATTTACTCCTAACTATAAAATTTTTTAATAAAAACTTTTTTATTTTTTCCATGATTTCAGCCCAATCTACTAAAAAGCGGTTTTTGCTGAGAACCGCTAAACTCATAGTAAACTTGTAGTAAACTCGTAAGTAGTGGAACGGTTGGGCTATTTTGGGCTATTTTGGACTATTATAGTATGTGCACATCGATTAAATGCACTAAATCGGCGATGTCGGGTTTGGCTATTTGGGCGGTTGCGCCTAGCGATTCGCCTTTTATCTGCATTTCTTCGTTTATAAGCGAAGAGAACACGATAACGGGCAAGCGGCGCAAAAACGGATCGTCCCGAACCTGCTTTAGTAGCCTGTGTCCGTCCATTTGCGGCATTTCTATGTCGGTTATAAGCAAGCATATTTGCTGCTCTAGTTCCATGCCAGATTGTTTGGCACGCATAAGCACTTCCCAAGCCTCTTTGCCATTGTGGCAAGATGTTATGTTTACGTAGCCCGCTTTTTCCAGTGCCTCCAGCAGGATTCTTTCTAGCATAGGCGAATCTTCGGCGATAAGCACGGGTTTGTGGATATTTGCCCGTGTGCCCATGTGGTCAATATCGCTAATTTGTATGCCAGCGGCTGGGCTAATGTCAACAATAATTTTTTCAAAGTCCACCATAGTAATAAGGCGGTTGTCAACGTTTGCAATGCCTGTTGCCAAGCCCTCTTCGCCGCCGTAAATAGTGGCATCTGGGCGTTCTATGGCTGTCCAGGATATACGCTGAATAGCGTCCACGTTATGCACATGAAAAGCGGTGTGGATATTATTGAAAGTAGTAACGATAAGAATATCGTGGGCATCGCTACCAGACGGCGGCAAACCCATATAGGCGGCGAGGTTGATAACGGTCATAATCTCGTCGCGGGGTCTAAAAATTCCCTCTACAAAGGGGTTAGAGTTTGGCATAGGGGTAATAGGAAACGCATTATACTTGATAATTTCTAGCACTTTGGCTACATTTATGCCAAAATGCTGGTCTGCGACGGTAAACTCCATTATTTCAAGCTCGTTTGTACCGCTTTCCAAAAGTATTTCGGTTTTTTTTTCTTTAGGATTTATCATAAAATTCACGCCGATGGCTGTTTTTTTAACGTTTTTTTGGCGGCTTTCCAAATATTACGAACCACGGCACTCCTTTCCTTTAGTTACATAATCAAAACATTTGCAAAATCTTGTTATATTGAGTGTACACCAATAAAGTTTAGTTGTCAAGTGGGGGAGAATGTTTTTTTTGCGAATTTTTATTAATTTTGATAAAGACAAAAATATTTTGCTATAATTTTGCCGCAAGCCGCAATTTACAGGAAAAATCGCCCATAAATGCCCCTGTTTTTTGTAAATTACTGGAAACGCCGACAAAAATTTTATTACCACTATGTATTTTAGCATAAGGTTTTGGGGGTGTCAAGTTTTTTTTGGGAATTTGGAAAAAAATTTTTTACAGCATAGGTTGATGAGAATCAATTAACTTTTCCAAAAAGCGAACAAGTTTTGAAAAGTCAACATTTTTTTCAATTATAGGTGCAATTACCTTAATAAATTGCCGTTCATCGATATTGCGTTCTTGCATAACTTTCAGCAAATATTCTTCGTAAAAGATTTTTCCGTTTTTATCGTCCGTTTTACGCTCATTCAGATACTCGTTTACCACATCTGAAAGAGAGCGTAGTTGAAATAGTTCATCGTTTATGCGTTGAAATATTTTTTGGTCTTTTTTATCCACAAGCACATATTTAAGGTATTTTTCAACACTTGCTATCGGCAAAAAATATTTGGGCATTGCCTTGTATAATGCGTTTTTTTCGCACTGCTCTCTAATATCGCCGTCCAATATGCTTATAATTTTTTTGCCAGCACCCAAAACATTGTTATTAAACAAATCATATTGGAGTTTCAGCACATTTTCCCAGCCGCCTACTGGTAATATATGCACCAATTTTCCAGTTCGCAGCTGTTTATTTTGTAAAATGCTGTCAATAATCATTTTTGCTAAATCGTCCTCAACTAGCAATAAAAAATCATAGCCATCGTGCATAAAAACGTCCCTTATGGCATAACTAGGATAACACGGATTTATAACAGTAATAGTGTTTGTTTCGTTCGAGTTGTTAATTTCAATTTTGTAAATTTTGCGGGGCTCAATCTTTCTTATAACCTCTGGAGAATGCGAAGTTATGTAAATGATTAAGTTATCTCTTTCCTTAACCAACTCATTTAGCAGGTCTATTAGCCGTGAAACAGCGATTGGATGTAAAGCCACTTCTATTTCATCGATAAGCATCAAGATTGGTAATTTGGGGTCAAGTGAACGTCTGATAATTGAATTGTAAATAAAATGGAGCAACGATAGCATAAGACATTCGCCTGAACTCACGCTATATTGAGAGGACAATTCATTACCCTTAAAAAAGAAATATGGCGTTTCGTCAAGTTTTAATTTTTTAGTCTCGTCTTTATTTTTTAGCTTTACAATTTTCATATCTTCATAATACTTTTTGTTTCCGTGGAGTATATAGCCTAGTTGCTCAACAATGTAATTATCTGCCTCCACAAGAATCTCTTCGGTAATCGTATTTTCGGCAATTAAATTTTTAACTCTATCGTAATTTTTGAAACGAAACCCAAAAAATAAACTTCCCTCGTACATTCCGTTCATTATAATCCGATTGTGCGGAGGACGCAAAAAAACATTATTGGGATTTTTGCGGTCTTTTTCCACATTCCAACGATTTATAATGTTTTTGTACTTAAATTCTACATAAGAATCGCCATCTCCTAAGCCTATTTCGAATGAAGATAGGCTGGCCTTACTAATGAGTTGAGCCATGGAGTATATAATGGTGCTTTTTCCCGAGCCATTATTGCCAATTATTGCGTAGATTCCATTTTTCATTGGCAAGTTAAGCACGCCATGTTTAATTGATTTTATTTTGTTTATCGTGATTTCAAGACTATTCATAAAATCCCCCTATGCGGTATAGTACAATTTTTTACTGCAAAAAATTTGCAAACGACATCTTCTGTAGTATATCCATAGTTTTATAGTATGCACAACAATAAAAAATCTAGTGTGTCGCCATATTTGGGAATTAAATTACCAAAAACGGCTATTTCGCAAAAAAACAGCCGTTTTTAGTTTTATTTGGAACGCTAAAATTATACTACTCGTCCATTCGTTCGCCAGTTCTGCAATACCGAAACAGATTACATTTTGCATAATTATGCAACTCCTTTTATTTTTGTATTTTCGTCAAAAAATCGCCGATAGTTTTGGCAATATAGGAAAGTTCGTCTTCGCCCAAACCGTGATGACAGCCCACATAAAAGCCTTTGCGACTAACATTTTTCGCAACAGGATAATTATCCTCTAAATTGCCGTATTTGCGTTTATAAACTGGCTGGTTTAGCAATGGGAACAGCGGGCGGGTTTCGACGTTGTTGTTCTCCAGAAAGTCAGTAATATCCTTGCGGCTGAAGTTTTCGGAGGTTATCATTATTGGATACATCATAAAAGTGTGGTCGTATTCTTCGCTGTATATGGGCAGTTGGAGGTTTTCTTGATAATCGGCGAGCAGAGCAGTAAGGCGTTTTGCGTTTGTGCGGCGGCTGTGCATAATCTCGTCAGAGCGTTCCAGCTGAGCCAAACCGAGAGCGCCCTCCAGTTCGCCAACACGATAGCTGTAGCCGATTCGTTCAAAAGTAAAGCGGCGATCGAGGTCGCTTTTTGTGCGTTTTTTGCACACTTGCCGAGGATCGGCGGCAATACAGACTTCGCAAGTGCAGGCTCTGCCGTGTGCGATAAGCGACCGCAAAATGCTTGAGTTTTCGGGATTGTTGGTTATTGTTATTCCGCCAACGCCCGTCATAATTGTATGTGCAACGTAAGTGCTAAATGCGGCGTATTCGCCAAAACTGCCCACGGTTTGCCCTTTATAAACGGCAAAATGTGCATCGGAGCAATCCTCTACAATTTTCAAGCCGTGTTTTTGGGCAATGCGGACGGTTTCGTCCATTTCGCAGGGCAAGCCAAAATTATGCACCACCAAAATAGCTTTCGTGTTTGCTGTGATGTGTTGCTCTATTTGGGCAGGGTTCATGTTGTAGGTTTTTGGGTCAATATCCACAAAAACGGGATTTAGCCCAGCGTGCAGCACCGCATTTGACGGCGATATAAATGTCAACGCAGGACAAAGAATTTCGGTGGTTTCGTCCCAATTTTCGGTTTCTTTGAGGGCTTCCAGGGCAATGTGAATTGCCGTTGTGCCGCTGTTGCACATTACGCCAAAGTTTGCACCGTGCTTTTTGGCGAATTGCTGCTCGAATTTTCGTACGTATATGCTTGGCGATAAGCGGCTGTTGTCAAGGGCTTCGTTTACGTATTCTTTTTCTAGGTTCGTTATTGATGCGTAGCCTACTCCGATTTTTTGCATAAATATACCTCTTTTCTGTATAATTATGCTGTTTTTTGTTTTTACAATAAAAAACAGCCTCTTTCAAGGCCTCTTTCAAGGCCTCTTTCAAGGCCTCTTTCAAGGCCTCTTTCAAGGCCTCTTTCAAGGCCTCTTTCAAGGCCTCTTTCAAGG
>WRKK01000299.1 GCA_009782245.1 Defluviitaleaceae bacterium
GCGTGGATTTTACCATATTGCGAGTAAACGGCGTAAAATCAACAATTAGCTTGCCATTTAGCCAAATTGTCGCCGCACCGCAAGTTTCCAGTTGAAACTGCTTGCGAGCCGCTATTTTGCTGTGCAAAGTGGCTTTTCCGTAGCGGCGCAAATAGGTTGGAACGTAATAAAAAGCGGATTGCTCAACGCCAATGTTGCCGAATGGAAAATATAGCTTGTAGTTGACATTTTCAGCTGGCGACGGCGGAGCGATTCCCAAACGTTCAGCAAGCATTTCTTTGCGGCAAGGGTTCTCGTGAATAGAAAAGCCTTTTTTAAGCCATTCGTTTACCTTGCCAGCGAGCGGCATTTTTTTGAAACGGCGAGGTTCGGCTGTGATTTCGGTTATCGCAAAACGATTGATATAGCCGTCTTGTAGGGGATATTCGATGTAATTTTCGTGATTTTCGTGATTTTCGTGGTTTTCCATTTTAACCTCCAAAATTTTTTTATTTTTATTATACGCTATTTTTTGGGGGAAAGTTTGGAATTTTTGGGGAAAAGTTATATGATTTTGCTGAGGTTTGGGATGTTTGTCATTTTTTGTTTGTGATAGTCGTATTGGAAACGGCATAATCTTTGATGCCTCGTCTAATTTTTTTGTCAAAAAATTTTTTTGCCAATTTTTTCACAATATGCTATAATAAACACATCAAGCATAAAAAATCCGGAATTTCTTATAGATAGCAGAGGTAAATCATGAAAAATAATAACGAAATTTATGAAAATACAGCCGATAAAAACGAAAATATATTCAACCAAATTAAAAATCTGCGCCGTGAAGTGGACTATAATACCCGAGATTATGCCATTGATTTTTTGGTGGCAAAATTCAAGGCAGAAGAATTTTTCATTAATTACGATTACCAGCGACAATTCGTTTGGGACAACCAGCGTAAATGCCAATTTATAGAGTCTATACTTTTGGGGTATCCAATTCCATTTATGTTCTTTTCGGAGAATGACGATGGGAGATGCGACATTGTAGATGGGGCTCAACGCACTTCTACACTTGAAAAATTTTTGAGTAACGACTTAGTATTGTCGAATTTGAAAAAACTTACCGAACTAAACGGACTTACGTTCAACCAACTTCCTCCGCCTATTCAGCGGAAATTTAACACAACGACTTTACGTGTCATCGCTTTGGAAGAAGGGACATCACTTGACGTAAGACAAGAAATTTTTAATCGTATTAATACATCTGCAATGCCGTTGAATACAACAGAAACTCGCCGTGGAGCATATGCAGGCAAATTTATGGATTTTATGAAAATATGTGCAGAAAAACCCTTGTTTAGAAAGCTATGCCCAATAAGCGAGAATAATAAAAAACGCTTTGAAGACATTGAGCTAATAACTCGTTTCTTTGCTTACGTAAATAATTATCAAGCGTTTGAGCATGAAGTGGCTGATTTTCTTGATAATTTTGTTGAAAGCCATAAAAATGAATTCGACAGAAATGCTTTTGAGACTGAATTTGACGCAATGCTAAATTTTGTTGAAAAATATTTCCCAAAGGGGTTTAGGCGCAATGCAACTGGAAAATTTGTTCCCCGTGCTGGATTTGAAGCCATATCCGTGGGAGTTGCGTTGGCATTACGTGAAAAGGCAGATTTAATTCCAGCAATAGCAACAAATTGGACGGATATTGCCTCCCCAGAGGGTGAACGTTTCAAATTTCACACCATAACCTATGCAAGCAACAGTAAAAACAGGATAGTTAGCAGATTAGAATACGTTAAAAATATGCTATTATACGGGGAGGAGCGTTAATGAAATTTACTCGCAACATCTATAATGAGCGTATAGCGGAAATTAATTTTTATTATGATGCCCTCGATCAGCTGGACACAGAGATTATTGAAGATATTTCAAGTGGTCAAATGGCAAAATATAAACATGACACTTTTCTCAAAATATCGAAATCTAACGCATTATTAATGATTTATAACCTTGTCGAGTCGACTGTGGTAAACGGTATGCAAGAAATTTATGACAAGGTAAAAAATACTGGTGCTACATATTCAACCGTTCGGGAAGAATTTCAAGATATTTGGTTTTCATATAAATTTGGGCAGGTCTACCGCCAGCCAGATGCAAGCTATAAATCCTATAAAAGCAAAGCCATGGAAATTGCACGCTCAATAATGCTATGCGAAGAAATAGAATTGAGCCGTGATGCCTTGCCGATTAGCGGTAATCTCGATGCAGGCAGAATTTTTAAGATCTGCGATGATCATGGCATTGATTATAAGCCCGATAAAGCTTGCAAATGCGGGAAACGGTTAGAAGATGTTCGGGTCAAAAGAAACGGGCTTGCTCATGGCAATTTATCTTTTGTAGAATGTGGACGAGAGTACACTTTGGCGGATTTAGTTGAGATAAAAGAACAGACGTATATTTTTTTGTCAGGTTTGCTTGATGAAATGGAAAGGTTTTACGATAGCGAGGGTTATCTTATGGACAAGCAACCTAAAAGCAATTTGAAATAACACGGTTAATTCCCTCGTCCTTTGCCGCTTGGAAAAAATGGCATCAATTTGGCATTAATTGTTGGTCGAACATATCGTAAAACTCAACTGTTTCTATTCGTTCCTTAACATCATTGATACCACACCGTCCAATAACCACAGCCCACCATTCAAGCCAACCCATAATGCCCAGCATAACCTTTCCGCCAACCAATCTCTAAATTTTGCCGCCACTGTTGAGCAACAACCGTTAATTCTTCCGCCAACTCTGGCTGGGATTGCACCAGATTAGTAGTCTCCGCAGGGTCGTTGGATAGGTTGCTTAAAAATACTGGGTCTTGTGGTGGTTCGCCCTCTACTAGCTGACCGTTTAGCACAAGTTTGTAATCGCCCCGCCGTACTGCCGTTTGGTTATCCATTTCCCAAAATAGCGTATCGTGCGGCGATTTTCCCTGCTGGGTAAGCACTTTTGTTATATCCAAGCCGTCTAGCTGATATTCCGCAATATTTCCGCCCACCGCCGCCAAAATTGTCGGAAAAATATCCATCGCATGAAGTGGCTCGTTTATAACTTGCCCCTTGGGAATACCGTTCTGCCAGCTGATTATCGCTGGCACTCTTATTCCGCCCTCAAAAAGGCTGAATTTATGCCCCTTAAAGCCACCCGCCGAGCCGCCATAATACGCATCGGTTGTGCCGTCCAAAAAATTGCGACTTTCTCGGCTTGGGCCGTTGTCGCTTTGATAATAAATTATCGTGTTTTCAAAAATGCCCTTTCGCTTTAGAGCCGCCACTATATCGCCCACGCCGTCGTCAACGGCACTAATCATTGCACACATAATCTGCTTATCCCAGGGCAAATGCGAAAATCTATCGGTGTATTTTTGCGGTGCGTGCATGGGATAATGCGGTGCATTGTACCCCAAATATAGCATAAAAGGCTCGGTTTGTGCCTGAATATAGTCAACCGCTTTTCGCGAAATTAACTCTGTAAAATATTCGCCGTTCGCATATATTTCTTGGTCGTTTTCCCATAAATCGTGGGTTGGATTGGTTTTTCCGTCGCTCATGCCCCAATAAAAAATATGAGAATAATAATCTATGCAGCCAGCCAAAAAGCCGTAAAAATAATCAAAACCGTTTTGCGTTGGGCGGCTTTCGGGTTTTAGCCCTAAATGCCATTTGCCAATATGAGCCGTTTTGTAGCCCAGCGGTTTTAACGCCGCCGCCAGCGTAGGATTTTGCGGCAACAAACCCGATGCACGGCGATGCCCCGCTAAAATACTACGCACTCCCGCATTGCCAGGATATTTGCCCGTTAGCAACGCCGCCCTAGACGGCGAACACACTGGGCTTGCCGCATACATACAAGAAAACCTCGCACCCTGCTCTGCCAAGCTGTCGATATGCGGCGTTACAAAATCCTTGCTGCCCATGCAAGATAAATCGCCATATCCCTGATCGTCCGTCATAATCACAATTACATTGGGCTTGGTTGGTTTGCCCATAAAAATCACTCCTTTTAATGCTAACTTGTCTTTCAACGATTATAACATAATATTCAGCAAATCGCTCCAAAAATTTTTTGTAAAATTTTTGGGGGGTCGTAGGGGCGACCGCCAACCTGCATACATTTAGGCTAAATCGGAACGGGAAAACGCCCCCCGTTGCTTGGGGGCAAACGGACACCCATTCCCCCCACAATGCCAAAAAACCCCCCGCCAAAAGGCAGGGGGCTTTTTTATTAAATTTTATTATCGTGTTAAATATCCTATTTTATGCGTACCCATTAAGGCATTGTGCTAACATCGCCAAACTCCTCAATCCAGGCTTGCTCACGCTCATTTATAATGGCTTGTGCGCCCATTGCAAGGTAGTTTTGGTACATTGCGTTAAAAGTAGCCTCAAAGTCGGCAGGAGATGTGTTGGCGATAACTGTGTGCAAAATAACATCTCTTTGGCTGTTAAGTGGCGTGCTCATGCCCTCTTGCGAGTCGATTACACGAGTTTGCACTTGTCTGTGCCAACGTGCGTTGTCCAAACCAGCGGCACGGGCAGCCATAATAGCGGCTGGCTCTATTCCTGGGTAGCCCAGCGATAAAGTAGCAGCATCAAGGTAAGGATCGCCCAAGTTTACGCCATTGATTGTGATAGCTATGTCAAAGTTACGCAACGATGGTATAAATTGGTGGTCTGGCCAGCTGTGGTCGTCTGTTTCGCCTAAAACTTCAATAGCACCGTTTGGATGAGTATATCTGTGAACACCCTCAACACCAAATGCCAAAAATTCAATTACATCAAGTCTGCTTATCCAGTCAAGATAGATAAGGGATGCAAGTGGATCTGGGTTAGTTGTTGGGAAGAATAAGAATCTATCTGTAGCGTTAGGGAAGAACATTTGCACGTTGCCTTGATCGTTGTGGAACGGATTTACTACGATAAAGTTAGCCTCTGGGCCAACGTTTATTTGCATTTCGGTAATCCAAGCATCAGCGGCTCTAAATGGTAAATCCCAGTTTGCAACTATAGCACCAACACGGCCTAAGCGAACTTGGTCGCCGCCCATTGGGTCGCCAGCGGGGTGCAACACGAAATCTTGCCAAATTAAACCTTCGTCAAACCAGCCGTTGAAAATTCTAGCAGCCTCAAAAAAGGCATCACGGTGGTGGAAACGTCTGTCGTCAAACCCGAGAACAAACCAATCACGTTCGGTAATATTGCTAGGGATAAACGATTCTACCAAAGTTTGCATACTCCAACCCGTGTCATGGTCTACCATAAACGGAATAAGGTTAGCAGCATCAGCACCCAAAAGTACGTCGGCGTTATCACGGAACGCTCTTAGTGCATTTTCAAACTCGGTAAAGTTGCTTGGTGGAGCGAGTCCTAAAGTGTTCAACCAGTCTTCGCGGATAAAGTTAAGCACACGGCCATCTTGCATTAAGCGGCCTGTAATGCTCCACAGTTCCAAAGTGTTGGGGTTAAGGTTGTGATAAACGTTAGCACCCAGCAAAGAATACATATTTGGCAATAAATCGCCGTATTCTTGCAATAGTGGGTAAAGGTTAATCATACCGCCCATGCCAGCAAAGGTTGTTACCATGCCGTTGTTGAATGTGTAGCCAATGTCTGGTGCCTCGCCAGCGGCAAGCAACGTTGACTGAAATTCTGGCTCGTCCCAACGTGGTACGGGCACCCAATTAACTATTATGTTGTGATCTTCTAAAACCTGTGCTTGTACCCACTCTGCCCAGTAACTTTCGGCAAAGTTAGGAATACGCTCGGAAGATCTATCCCATAAAGCTATGTTAAGGCTTACAGGTTCAATGAAACGTCTGTTGGCATCAAGTCTATCTCTGCCAGATACTGTTGCTGCGGCATCATCGCCGCCTGTTGCGGGTGCGGCGGCATCTCCTGCTGCGGCACCTGCGCCTGGTGCGGGTCCTGGTGCAGGACCATCGTCTGTAGCACAAGCGGCTACCAAGCCTAGCGTTAATAAGCTAAAGGCCAAAATTAAAAATGTTTTTTTCATTAAAAGTCTCCTTTTTTCATTGTATTTGCAGTATTTGCAATATATTACAAGAGGTGTAACCCTCTGTTACTGCCAAAAATTTTACCAAATTACATTTGTTTTGCATTGTTTGCATTAATCAATCGGGCATTCTGTCAACGTCGCCAAACGCCTCAACCCAAGCGGCATCACGGTCGTTAATAATAGCTTGTGCGCCGAGGTTTAGGTATTGTTGGAAAAGATTATCCCACATACTATCAAAAGTATCGGGCGTGGCAACGGAGATAAGCTGTGCCAGCATAATTTCCCGTTGGTCGGCTAGTGGAACGCTCATTCCCTCTTCGGTTGGGCGTATGCGAGTTACAACGTTGCGTGGGAAGTATGCAAAATCCAGCCCAGCCGCCCGTGAGTACATAATCGCCTCAGGGGATATGCCTGGGTAGCCAAACGCCAGCGTACGGGCATCTAGCACAGGGTCGCCCAAATGTATACCGTTTATTGTGATAGCAATGTCAAAGTTACGCAACGAGGGTATAAATTGGTGGTCTGGCCAGCTGTGATCGTCGGTTTCGCCCAAAACTTCAATAGCACCATCGCTGTGAGTATATCTATGTACGCCCTCAATACCAAACGCCAAAAATTCTATTACATCTGGGCGGCTTATCCAATCCAGATATAGCAACGATGCAAGCGGTTCGGTGTTGGTAACAGGCAGGAACATAAACCTGTCAACAGGATTCGGCATACGGTTTACAGAAACGCCCTCGTCATTGCGGAACGGCGGTATTGCAATAAAGTTGGCTTGCGGCCCTTGGTTTTCGCGCATTGTGGTAATTAGTGCATCTTGTGCCCTAAACGGGAAATCCCAGTTACCAGCAAAAGCACCGACATAACCCAACCTAATAAGGTCAGATGCCATGGTTTGGTTAATATCGTAAACGGTAAAATCGTCCCACAGCAAGCCCTCGTGATACCAGCGGTTAATAACACGCACGCCCTCTTTTATGCCAGGCACAGTAAAGCGGCGTATATCAAAGCTGTATCTAAACCATTCACGCTCGGTGAGCGAGTTTGGAATAAACGACGACAATATTGGGTCTATCGTCCAGCCAATTTCGGCGGCTACTTGGTAGGGTATGATATTAGCGGCATCGTCGCCTAGTAGCAGTTCGGCGTTATCACGAAACGCAATCAGCATTTCTTCAAACTCTTCTACTGTGCGGGGAATATCTAAATTGAGAGCATCTAGCCAATCTTCGCGAACGAACATATTATTACGCCCGTCAACTATTAGTCTTCCCGCAATAGAGAACAATTCGCCCGTTATGGGGTCCATGTTCCAGTAGATGTTAGTACCCAAAAGGTCGTACAAATTGGGCAAAAGGTCGCCGTAAGTGTTTAGTAGCGGTGCGAGATCGTGCATACCGCCCATTTGCGAGAACGTTGTTAGCATACCCATGTTAAAAGTGTAGCCAATATCGGGTGCAGAGGCGGCGGCTAGTAGAGTTGATTGAAATTCTGCCTCGTCCCAGCGTGGTACGGGAACCCATTCTACTATGATGTTGTGGTCTTGCAAAATTTGTGCTTGTACCCATTCTGCCCAGTAACTTTCGTTAAAGTTGGGTATTCTATCGTGAGATCTATCCCACAAAGCAACGCTAATTGTACGTGGCTCTATAAACCGCATATTTTCGTCCAAGCCCTCACGGGAACGCATATCAATTATTTCGGCTTCGGTTGCACCTGGTTGGGTTGCCGTGCCTACTCCTGTTTGGGCTGTTGCGGCATCATCTGTAGCACAAGCGGCTACAATACCTAATAGTAACAAAGAAAAAACTAGAGTGAAAATTTTGGTTGTTCTTTTCATAAAAATCTCTGCTCCTTTGCTTAACACGTGGCTAAAATTTAGCCGATAACATTACCCTTTAACGGCACCTAATGTTGCACCTTGCACAAAATAGCGTTGTACAAACGGATACACGCACAATATCGGAATCATTGCGATAACTATGGCTGCCGATTGCACGGTTTGTCCCCAGCCAGGTGCGGCAGAAGCGCCTGGATCCATTGCATCTACTGCGGTAAGGTTTTGTAGAATGTTGTACAGTAATAGCTGGATAGGGTGCCAATCTGGGGCACTAGGTAGGAAGAAGAGTGCGTCTTGGAAACCGTTCCAGCGACCAACGGCGTAAAACAAGCCCAAAGTAGCTAAAACGGGGGTTGACAGCGGTAAATATATTTTGATAAGCACGGTAAACGGGCCACCGCCGTCCATTTCGGCACTTTCTTTAAGGCTATCGGGGATACCCATAAAGAAGTTGCGCATAATAATCATATTAAAAACGCTAATCATACCCGGAAGTATTAAAACTAGCGGATTATTTATTAGGTTCAAATCCCTAAACAGAATAAAAGCGGGGATAAGACCAGCACTGAAGAGCATAGTAAAAACGATGTAAAGAGTGATAATTTTTCGCCCTTTAAGGGAATCGTAGGTAAGAGGATAAGCGGCGAGTATTGTCATAAACAGGTTGACAACTACTACAATACCAGTAAGAATACCAGTCCACGCCATACTACGCATAAAGCGGGAATCGTTTAGCACGTCCATAAACGAGCCTGTTTGAAATTCTACAGGTAAAAATGTAACTTCTTGGCGCATAACCGCACCAGGGCTAGAGAACGATGTAGCAACAACATTCATAATAGGCAAAATGCACAGTGCTATAAGAATCAGCATGAATATGATGATACAAACGTCGCCCGCATCGGTTTTTCTTGCCTTGCCATCCATAAAAGTTCCTCCTTTTTTAGTGTGCTTACCGCTAAAACGGTTAGCGGTAAGCATTATGTTAAATTAAGTACAGTAGTCAGCGATTACCAGAAACCGTTACCGCCAAGTTTTTTAGCCAGCCAGTTAGAGCCTAGCAATAGGAACGTTCCAATAATAGACTGGAAGATACCAATAGCGGCAGCCAGTGAGAATTGCATACTTTGCAAGCCCCAACGGAAAACGAAAGTTGGTATAACTTCGGAAACTGTTCTAACAAGCAAGTTTTCCATACCCAAGAACCGTGATAAATCGGCACCCATAATTCCACCAAGCGTAAGCACTAGCAGAATAACTATAACTGGGCGGATTCCAGGCAAGGTAACGTGCCACATTTTACGCAGACGAGATGCACCGTCCATGTCAGCTGCTTCGTATAGTTCGGGGTTTACCGCAGTTATTGCGGCTAGGTAGATAATAGTGTTCCAGCCAACCGAACGCCAGATTGCGGCGAATACGTTTGTAAATACCCAATGTACGTTAGAAGTTAAAAACGGAATAGTAGAGAAACCCATGTAGGTTAAAAGATTATTAACAGCACCCGTATTATTGGAAAATAGCCTTGTTGCAAGTCCGCCAACGATAATCCAAGAAAGAAAGAACGGCATATAGGATATTGTTTGCGTTATCTTCTTGAACAGCGGCATTCTTAGCTCGTTTAGTAGCAAAGCCAAAATAATCGGCGCAGGAAACCCTATTACAAGGTCTAGTGCACTGAACATTAGCGTATTGCGTACAGCGTCCCTAAAAGGCTGCAGGGTAAAGGCCTGTTGAAAGTTAGCCCAGCCCACAAACGGAACCTCCCACACTGGTAAAATTACGTTGTTTTGCGTAAACGCAATTAGAATGTTTACCATGGGTACGTAGCTAAAAATGAAAAAATAAATTATTGGCAGTGCCAGCATAGCATAAAGCGCCCAATGCCGCGAAATATAGCTATTGCGGGTGTGCCGCTTTAAGTTAGTGCCTTTAGATTTAGGAATTGTCATTTCTACACCTCTCTTTACTTACTCAACCCTTAATACGGGTCATAATTCCCTTGCACTTTTTGCATTACAACCATGTTACAACAGTATGTCACAAATGTACATGGATTTTCTATAGTTTTTTTGTAAAAATTAAAGAAATTTATTTTTTTATTGGCATTTTGCACAAAAAATATTTTTTTTATGCGGCTGTATGTGATAAAATGGCGGTTGTTGGGATGGGGTTGGTGGAAAAGTTTATAAAAAATTTTTTTGGTGGGGGGGTTTTGGGGAGGAAGTTGGGGTAGGTAAAAAAATGTTAGTCAGTAAAATACTGACTAACATTTTAACTAGCTGAATGCTTTAACGCATCTGTTATATGTTCAATCTTTCAACATTTTTTGAAAATAAATTACTCACTATTAACCATATCCAAAATATCTTCACAATCTTCAATGTATGTGTTGTAAAAAGCCAAAACCATCAGCCCTCATAAAACCACCTCAAATCATTTTTAATATTGTTCAAGAGAGTGTTCATCGCATTACCTCTTTGTAGCGTGTCTAGTGTTATAATGTCAATTTTTCTATTTAGAGCCTTTTCCAATTCGTCGTAGAGGTCAAAGATGCTTAAGCAATGCTCCAAATCTAAATCGACTACTAAATCCACGTCTGATGTTTCGGTTTGCTCCTCTCTAGCGTAACTGCCAAATAGTGCAGCTTTATTTACTGGGTGTTTCATCAATATTGGAAGTATTTTTTTGATAACCATTCCTTGTGTCATTTTGGGATTTCCTTTCTTTTGTGGATATTTATGTAATAATTTTATAAGCTAAGGTTATCAAAAGTTTAGAGATGTGTCAATTTGTGCAAATTTTAGATTGACAAATGGAGCGGCGTGTTGTACAATAAAAATGGTTTGAATGGGCGGTTTTTGACATCGCAAGCAAACAGCAGTATAACAAAGAAAGAGTGAGTAAATGGAAGAAGATAAAAATAAACAAACCGCCGAACCCGCCGAAACAGACGACAAAATATATTGGCACAATGCGTTTCACGCCGCCTACAAGCTAGAATTTCACGAATACGCCGAATATTTAGAGTTTATAAACGAATACCAGCTAAGCAAAGAGGCGTTAAGAATGGACGTTTTGG
>WRKK01000300.1 GCA_009782245.1 Defluviitaleaceae bacterium
AATATGCGTCCCTGTAGGGGCGACCGTCCTCGGTCGCCCGTTGTGAAACCCCCAACGCCAACGCCAACGGCAACGCCACCCCGTTTGTCTAAACCCCCGAAGAACCAAACCCCAAAACGCCCCGATTATTTTCCGCAGGTGTTTTAGTGTCAACAATGCCAATATCAGCGACTTCTAGCATATCCACTTGCAACACGGGCTGTATTACCATTTGTGCTATACGCATATTTTTTGTTACCCTAAACGGCTTTTTGCTGTGATTAACTAAAATCACGCCAATTTCCCCGTGATAGCCCGTATCTATTGTACCTGGCGAGTTTAGCACCGTTATTCCGTGTTTTAGTGCCAACCCGCTGCGGGGGCGTATTTGTGCCTCTGTTTGCGGCGGCAACGCTAAAACAATGCCCGTTTTTACCAAAAATATCTCTTGCGGTGCTATTTCTGCATCTTCTACCGAAAATAAATCCCAACCAGCATCGCCAGCATAAGATTTTACTGGCAAAATGGCATCTTTATGAATTTTTTGTACTTTTAATTGCATTTTTGTACCTCCAAATAAAATAAATGGTACAGGGGGCGGTCGCCCGTTTTCCCATTCCGATTTAGCCCAAGTTATCGCCCAAAAAATATTATACGTCAAAATAAAAATTTTTACAAACAACTTTACACAGCAAAAAAAATTTGGTATGATTAAAGAGTGATTTACAAAATGCGTCCCTAGCTCAGTGGATAGAGCGTTCGGCTCCGGACCGAAAGGTCGCAGGTTCAACTCCTGTGGGATGCGTAGCTTTGCAGACGGCAAAAACAAAAACGGGTAACGCTGTTTTTGTTTTTTGTTTCGCAAAAATAACTTAAATGTTTAGCAAATTTTAACAAAAATTACACTTATATTACAAATAATCGTATGCACTATTTTAGTGCTAGTTTTGTTTGACACAGCAATAAAAAAAGGCTATAATTATATAGCATGATTGACTGGAGGTGCGTAACCACCCATGGAACTAATAATTATGGGTGTTGTAACCGTTTTTAGCATTTTTGTAGCATTTTTTGCAGGAATTTTATATAGAAAAAAAGTTGCTGAATCCAAGTTGGGGTCTGCCGAAATTGAGGCGGAAAATATACTAGAGGATGCCAAAAGGAATGCAGAGGCTCGTTCTAAAGAGATGCTTTTAGAAGCAAAAGAAGAAAGCATAAAAACCAAAAACGAGGCCGAAAAAGAATCCAAAGAGCGCCGAAACGAGTTGCAGCGTTTAGAAAAACGTCTGCTTCAAAAAGAAGAGACATTAGACCGCAAGCTGGATAACCAAGAAAAAAAAGACGAACAGCTGCGTAAAAAAAGCGAACAGCTAGATCACCAAAAAGAAGAGGTGGCAAAATCACTAGCTAAACATCAAAACGAACTAGAACGAATATCTGGGCTGACTAAAGAACAGGCTAAATCTTCGCTAATATCTTCCATAGAAAGCGAGGCACGGTTTGAGGCGGCAAAACTTATCCGAGATATAGAGCAAAAAGCCCGTGCAGAGGCCGACAAAAAAGCCAAAAATATTCTAGGAATGGCAATACAACGTTGCGCCGTAGACCACGTTGCAGAAACCACCGTATCGGTTGTACAGTTGCCAAATGACGATATGAAAGGCCGCATTATTGGCAGAGAAGGCCGCAATATCAGGGCTTTAGAGGCTCACACTGGCATAGATTTAATTATCGACGACACGCCCGAAGCGGTTATTTTATCGGGCTTTGACCCCATGCGCCGAGAAATTGCCCGTATTGCCCTTGAAAAGCTAATCCTAGATGGCAGAGTTCACCCTGCGCGCATCGAAGAAATGGTAGAAAAAGCCAAAAAAGACGTGGAAACGATTATCCGCGAAGAGGGCGAGGCGGCAACTTTTGAAGTTGGCGTACACGGCATACACCCCGAACTTATCCGCCTTTTGGGCAAAATGAAGTTTCGCACAAGTTACGGGCAAAATATGCTGAAACACTCCATAGAAGTGGCGTATTTATGCGGACTTTTAGCAGGAGAATTAGGGGTTGACATTACTTTGGCAAAACGGGCTGGGTTGCTACACGATATTGGTAAATCCGTCAACCACGATATGGACGGCTCGCACGTTTCTATCGGCGTTGGCTTATGCCGCAAGTACAAAGAATCCGACATTATTATCAACGCTGTCGAGGCACATCACGGCGATGTTGACCCAAAAAGCATTATTGCGGTAATAACCCAAACCGCCGATGCAATCTCGGGCGCAAGACCAGGCGCGCGCCGAGAAACACTAGAAATTTACATTAAACGCCTACAAAAGCTAGAGGCAATAGCCGAAAGTTTTGACGGTGTAGAAAAATCCTTTGCAATGCAAGCTGGCAGAGAACTAAGAATAGTAATTATCCCCGACATGATAGACGACGCATCAATGACCCTACTAGCCCGCGACATCGTCAAACGAATAGAAGACGAACTACAATACCCTGGCCAAATCAAACTAAACTTAATACGAGAAACTAGAGTAACCGATTACGCTAAATAAGAAAATCAAAACCTTAAAACCGTGGGCGCTGCCCACACCCGCAAGGGCGCTGCCCCTTGACCCCGCAAGGGGATTCTCCCCTTGACCCCGTAAAATTTTTGGGTTTTTAAGTAAGGTATTGACGTTGAAATTATCCGTTTGCATTTGTGGCAATTAACATTTATTCAGATAATAGTGGTCAAAATTAGGATTTTACTCTTACTGTAATAAACTTGCCACCAAAAAAATTAAAATTTTAGCGGGTCAAGGGGCGCGCTCCTTGCGGGGTCCAGGGGCAGCGCCCTTGGCGGGGTGTGGGGCAGAGCCCCACGGTTTTAAGGTTTTACTGCTGTTAAGAATTAGCCTTAGTATAAGCCACAATTTCGTCGACGGTGCTGAATGCTAGGCCTACGTGGGTGTCTGCGCAACCGTAGTATATTGCTAGTTTGCCCGTTGCGGCATCGCATAGGGTGGCACAGGGGAAGACTACGTTTTGTACGTCGCCTACGCATTCGTAGATTTCTTGGGGGCTTAGTAGGTAGTGGTTGCAGCGGTATTTTACTTTCCACGGCTCGTTTATGTCCAAAATTGCTGCGCCGAAACTGTATACAAAACCGTTGCAGGATTCCAAAACGCCGTGATAAATGCACAGCCAGCCCTCGCTGGTTTCAATCGGAATTGGCCCTGCACCGATTTTGCGGGATTCCCAGCTGCCGCGCGGCGACATAACGTGCCTATGCTCGCCCCAATATTTCATATCTGGCGATTGCGAAATGTAAATATCGCCAAACGGCGTATGCCCTGTATCGGACGGGCGGCTGAACATTATATACTTGCCGTCAATTTTGCGTGGAAACAACACGCCGTTCCGATTATACGGCAAAAACGCATTTTCGCATTGATAAAACTTCTGAAAATCAAAAGTATAGCCAACGCCGATTGTCGGTGCGTTTTTGTAGCCGTTGCACCAAGTTATCCAATAACGGTCGTCAATCCAGACAACCCGTGGGTCGTAGCCGTAGCACCATGTGTTCGCCTCTGCCATTTTGGGGTCTTCGTTAATCCATTCAATTTTATCTTCGCTTAATTTCCAGTTTATGGCATCGTCCGAAAAACCAACGTGTAGCCGCATAAACCGCCCTTTGTCGTCCACCCGAAAAACACCCGCAAATTTATCGCTGTCTTGCAACGAAACAACCGCACTGTTCAAAATGGAATTGCTAATTTTTAGCGAGTTGCGTTTTATTATCGGGTTTTCGTTGTAACGCCACACGGGCGAGCCGTAATCCGCAGGTTTTTCCTGCCACGGTATGTTGGGAATATTCTTCTCCCCTAAAATTTTCACGTTCATGCTAAAACCTCCTTGGGGTTCGTTTTGTTTGTTGATATAATACCACAAATTTTGCCTTTTGTGTAAAAATTTTTTGGCGGCTAAATTGCTTGCTTATCGTGTTCTACCATAATTTTTACAAGCTGATCAAAACTAGTTTGTGTGGGATTCCAGCCTAGCACGTTTTTTGCCTTTGTGGGATCGCCCAAAAGGTTGACAACATCGGTTGGGCGGAAAAATTGCGGGTCAACTTCAATAATAGTTTTGCCCGTTGCGGTGTCGATTGCTTTTTCGTTTACGCCCTCGCCCTCAAATTTTAGCGTTATTCCCGCATACTTGAACGCAAGCTGGCAAAACTCCCGCACAGAGTGCTGTTCGCCTGTTGCTATAACAAAATCGTCGGGTTTGTCGTGCTGTAAAATTCGCCACATACAGTCAACGTAATCTTTGGCGTAGCCCCAATCTCGCAGGGAAGAAAGGTTGCCCAAGTAGAGTTTATCCTGTTTGCCAGCGGCGATGCGCGCGGCGGCGATAGTAATTTTGCGGGTAACAAAAGTTTCGCCACGGCGTTCGCTTTCGTGATTGAACAAAATCCCGTTGGAAACGAACATATTATAGGCTTCTCGGTAGTTTAGCGAAATCCAAAAAGCGTATTGTTTGGCGACCGCATACGGCGAATACGGGTAAAACGGCGTTTTTTCGCTTTGCGGCACTTCTTGCACCTTGCCGTATAGTTCCGAGGTTGATGCCTGGTAAATTTTGCACGATTGCGTAAGCCCAAGCAGCCGAACCGCCTCCAAAATGCGTAAAGTGCCTAGCCCGTCTGCGTTTGCGGTAAATTCTGGCACATCAAAAGAAACGTGCACATGAGATTGTGCCGCCAAGTTATAAATCTCGGCGGGCTTTAGTTTGGCGATTATTGCGGTAATATTCAAGCTGTCGGTCATATCGCCGTAATGCAAATGAAAATTGGGGTTGCCACGCAAATGCTCGATGCGTTCTTTGCGTTCGGTGCTTGTGCGACGGGCGATTCCATGCACTTGGTAGCCTTTTTCTAGCAAAAATTCTGATAAATAACTACCGTCTTGCCCTGTAACGCCCGTGATTAGGGCGGTTTTGTTTGTTGTGTTCATAAAAATACCTCTCGTTTTTATTGGATTTTTGGGATTTTATACTCATTCAACTTACTAAAAAATGCGGGTCAAGGGGCGCGCTCCTTGCGGGGTCAAGGGGCAGCGCCCTTGCGGGTGTGGGCAGCGCCCACGGTTTTGAAGTTGTTTGAATATATTGGATTTTTTTAATTTCCAGCCAAATCAAGCAATTTTTGCTTTAGTTCGTCCTCAATTTTGCTTAATTCCTGCGATGCCTCTTGGCGGCGTTTTGAGCCCTCCGCTTGAATTTTCTGCACTTCTTCTAGGGTTTCTATTAAGTTTTGGTTGGTTTGTTTTAGGGTTTCCAAATCGGCTATGCCGCGCTCGCTTTCGGTTGCTACTGCTACGGTGCTGGTTTTTAGCGTTTCGGCGTTTTTGCGTAATAGTTCGTTTGTCATGTCGGTTATGCTGCGTTGTGCCGCCATTGCCTGTTGGGAATGGTGCAAACTTACCGCCAGCACCATTTGGCTTTTCCACAGCGGAATAGTGTTGACAATAGATGTCTGAATTTTCTCCAGCATAAGGGCATCGTTGTTTTGCACTAGCCGTATCTGCGGGGCCATTTGCACCGAGATTATTCTCGTTAATTCTAAATCGTGAATTTTTTTCTCAAAGCGGTTTATCATGTTTGCAAAATCGTTTGCCGCTTGTGCATCTTCGGGAAAGCCCGTTTCGGCGGCTTTACGCTGAAATTCCTTTAGTTCGGTCTCCTGCACCATGCGGAGTTTTTGCTTACCCGCCAAAATATACATGGTAAGTTCCTTAAAATATCCCACGTTCAACTCGTACATTTTGTCCAGCATGGCAATATCTTTTAGCAAGGTAATTTGGTGGCGTTCCAGCGATGCGACTATTTTGTCAACGTTTGCCTCGGCTTTATCGTACTGGGTTTTTAACGCTGCCAAATTATTTTGTGCCCGCTTAAACAAGCCAAACATTCCCTTTTTCTGCTCCTCGTCAAAGTTAAAACCACGCAGTTCGATGGTAAGATTCGCCAGCATATCGCCCACATCGCCCATATCTTTTGTGCGGATATTATTTAGCGTTTGCGAAGAAAAATCCGCAACGTGTTTTTGTGCCGCCGCACCGTAATTTAGCACTAAACCTGTATCGGTTATATTTATTTGATTGGCAAAATCGGCAACGGTCGCTTGCTCCTGCTGGGAAAGCTGGGCTAGTTCTTTGCTGATGTTGTCAACGTCTTTTTGTATTTCCGTCATTTCTGTCATTTCAGATATTTCCACAATATCGGCGGTTTGCGGTTGGTCGGTTAAATTTGGCGTTAGCGTAAGGCTTGGCGGCGTTAGCGTTAATTTGCTAGAATCTATCATGGTTTTTGCCCTCCTTTAACTTGATAAATATTTACAGCCCTCGCTGTATAGGCAGCCTAATAGTAAAAGTAGAGCCCTCGTTTAGCACACTTGCCAGTTGGATAATGCCGTTATGCAGTAAAATAGCGGTGTGCGATATAGCCAGCCCAAGCCCCGTGCCGCCCGTGCCGCGGGCCCGCATTTTGTCAACCCTGTAAAAGCGGTTGAATATCATGCTTTGCTCCTCTTCGGGTATGCCTATGCCTGTATCTTGGATTGTTATAACGGCGTTTTGGTAGTCTGCATCTAGCACAACTTTTACTGTGCCGCCGCTGGACGTGTATTTTATGCCGTTTTCAACTATATTTGAGATTGCAAGTGTTAGCTTTACTTCGTCGGCATCTAGTATAACTTGGCGGACATCTTCGTAAAGTAAAATTATGCGTTTTTGCTCGGCTATTGGCGATAAGCGTTTTAGAATATCCTCTATCAGCGAGTTAAGTTCCACGGAAGAAATATGCAAGCCGTGTTCGCGTCGGTCTAGCTTTACCAGTTCTAGCAAATCGTTTACAATAACGGTCATGCGGTCAACTTCGGAGTTTATATCCTGCAAAAATTCACGGTAGGTTGCTATTGGCGTGGTTTCTTCCAGTAGAATGGATTCCGACAGCACTTTTATGGAACTTAGCGGTGTTTTTAACTCGTGCGATACGTTGGAGACGAACTCTTCACGGGCTTTTTCGGCTTGTTCTAGTTTTTCGCTCATTTGGTTAAACGAACGCCCTAAATAGCTGTATTCGTCCTGCCCTTTAACTTTAACACGGTGCGTAAAATGCCCGTCGGACATTTTGCTAACAACCCGCAAAATGCCTTTTAGCGGACTTATGAGAACCTGCGACGCAAAAATTACGAGTACACAAACAACAAGCCCAGCAATAACGGAGTATAAAATTATGGTGTACCTAATCAGGTTAAGCGAATCGAAGACATCGGCGGCGGATTCCGCTAATAATACTGCACCTATGCGGTCGCCGTTTTCGTTAAATATTGCCGAGGCGGCGTAAACTACTTCCTCTTCACGGTTTATGCCGACTGTGCTGCCTGTTCCTGTTATTGCACTTACAACTTCGGGTACAATTATCGTGTTGCGGGTTTGCAACATATTTGTATCATGCACCACCATAAAACGGTTGTCAAAAACGATTATCCTATACGAGCCAGCTTGGCTACGTGCCGAGATACCTTGGTTCATAGCCATCATAAGCGGGCCTTGCGTTAGGTTATCAAAATAATTGGCGTTGGTAAGCGTGCCAGCCTCAACGTGTGCCGTGTATTGCAGACGGCGGTGGCGTTCGGCGATGTAATAGCTTTCAATATCGTTTAGCACCGTTATAAAAAAAAACACAACGGGCAAAATACTGACCAAAAGGTAACTTAGCGCCAATTTCCAGCGTATGCTGTGATACCAGCTAATTTTACCCAAAATAATACCCTACTCCCCATTTTGTGAAAATATATTTTGGTTCACTAGGAACATCTTCAATTTTTTCACGTAGCCGCCGCACATGAACATCAACTGTGCGGACATCGCCAACGCTGTCTGTACCCCAAATTTCGTGCAACAGGTTTTCACGGGAATAAACTTTGCTGATATTATCCATAAAAAAGGCTAACAGGTCAAATTCTTTGGCGGTAAGGTTAATTTCTTTTTTGCGGATAAACACCCGCCGCGAACTGTAATCCAGCACAATATCTTTGTGGGTTAGTTCGTTGGTTTTTGGTGCGGTTGCGGGCTTGCTGCTACGCCGCAAAATTGCCTTTATTCGTGCTTTTAGTTCTAATATATTAAATGGTTTGGTTATGTAATCGTCTGCACCGTATTCCAAGCCCATTATTTTATCCATATCGTCGCCTTTTGCTGTTACCATTACAACGGGCACTTCGCTAAATTCCCGTATTTGCTGGCAAACTGATGTGCCGTCAATTTTGGGCAACATTACATCTAACATAATAAGGTCAAAATTTTTGCTTTTTGCCAAATTTAACGCCTCTTCGCCGTCATAAGCAACGTCAACTGCCATTCCGTCTTGTTCTAGGCTAAACTTTATGCCCTTTACTATCAACTTTTCATCATCTACCAATAAAATATTATACGCCACAGTGATACCTCTCTTTTTTAACTCAACTTCAAAACCGTGAGGCTCCTGCCTTTCGGCAGGCAGGCTGCCCTTGACCCGCAAGGAGCGCGCCCCTCCCGCCTGCCGGCGGGCAGGTGCCCCGCATTTTTTAGTTGAAGATTGTATATGTCAAATTTTTGTGATTTTTTTACTACAACATCTAGTATAACAAAAAAAATGGAGTGCGTAAATTGTGCACTCCAAAAATTTTACAAAATTTTACAAAATTTTACCAAATTTCACAAAGTTTATTTTTAAGCACGAGCAGTTTGCAGGTACAAATTAATTTCTTCTACTAGTGCATCGGAATCAATCGAGTGAACCATGCCAGCTTGTTCAAGCGATTCGCCTTTTGCCGAGGGGCAGCCAACACAGTGCATACCCGAACGCATTAAAATCATTGCTATTCCGTTGGTTTCGTCCTTGCGTAAAATATCGCCTATTGTCATTTCTTTGGTTATAGTCATCATAAAAAATTCTCCTTTTTATTGTTTTTTTGTTTTTTTGTTAAGCGGTGTTACCGTAACAGGGCAAAGCCTCTAAAATACTTAAAAATTGCACGCCCTAAAATTCTATCGCTGCGTACAAAAGGGTTGTTCCATGCTCGGGAATCGTCTGAATTGTTTCGGTTGTCGCCTAGCATAAAAAAACTATCCTCTGGCACATGAAAAGGCCCATAATTACCAGTTGCAATATCTCTTATAAAATCGTCGCGCAGTGGGGTAGCGTTATCGTCAATAAAAACCAAGCCGTTTACAATGGTTACGGTTTCGCCTGGCAAGCCAATTATTCGTTTAACGTATAGGCGGCTTTCGTCATCGGGGAACGGGAAAATAATTATATCGAACCGCTCGGGTTCCGAGAACAAGTAAGCCATTCTAAACGCAATAATTCTGTCGTTTGGCATAATAACATTTTCCATAGAGCCAGTAGGAACAGCGGCGTTGACAATCACAAATTGGTTGATAATAACTGCAACAAGTAGTACAAAAAATATCATTTTAGACCAAGTTAATATTTCGTCAATAATCAAAGACTTCATCGGCACATTCTCTTCATCGTAGTTGTCGTTATGTGGGTTATTTTCAACTATTTTTTCCAATTTTGCACCTCCATTTACACATTTACAAAAGATATACCTGTAGTGTAACACGATTTTTCCAAAAATGCAACAAAATATTTTCTTGCGTGTTTTTGCTTGCAAAATTTTTGTAATCTTGTTAAAATATTACAAAAGCCTTTGGGAGGTGTTTTTATGATTGAAATGGCTGAAGTGCCTAAAATGGCTAAAGTGGTTAAAGTAGGAATTATCGGCACTGGCATAATTGCCCACGAACACGTTGCAAAATACCGTGCAATAGCAGACGTGGAAATTGTTGCGGCTTGCGATATTTTGCCAGATAAACTAGAAAATTTTTGCAAGCAGTACGAAATACCGAACAGTTACGCCGATTACAAAAAGCTACTAGAGCGGGACGATTTGGATTTAGTCAGCGTTTGCGTACACAACAACCTGCATTTGCCAATTTCAAAAGCGGTTATGCAGTCTGGCAAACATTGTTATTGCGAAAAACCGCTTGCGGGTGCTTATGTTGACGCTTTGGAAATTGTTAAAATTGCCGAAGAGACGGGCAAAAAGCTACACGTGCAGCTTGGCAGAATATACACGCCAGCCGTCCACGCCGCAAAAAAATTTATACAAGACGGAAATTTGGGCAAAATATATCACGCGCGATCGTACGGCTATCGGCGGCGCGGACGACCTTTTGTTGACGGTTACGCCGAAAAGGAATTTAACTCCAAATATTGGGCTGGCGGCGGTGCTTTGTACGATATGGGCGTTTACCACATATCGCAGTTGCTGTATTTGCTGGATTTGCCCAAAGTTGAGCGAGTGGTTGGCAAAGTTTACCAAGAACTGCCCATGAACGAGCAACGCCGCAAAGAGGGCGGGTTTGACGTAGACGAACTGGGTTGCGGGTTCGTTTCGTTTGAAAACAACATTACAATGGATATTTTGGAATCGTGGGCGATTCATGCTGGCGATTTCCCCAACTCGTTGCTTGCGGGTAATAAAGGCGGGTTATCTATCGGCGTGGACGAAATTTATTTTTACAACGAAATCTCGGGCTACCCGCTAAAATCCCGCATAGATACTTACGCCGAACAATACCGCACAAGGCAAATCGACCCAACCTTGCGGCTCTACGACGATTCGCAACAGCATTTTGTTGGTGCATTACAAGGCAAATGCCCCCTACTAAACACCGCCGAAATTGCCCTACAAACAATGCTAATCTCCGAGGGCATTTATATGTCCAGCAACTTAGGCAGAGAAGTAACCGCTGACGAAATTGTTGAAAATTCTAAATCGTTGGCACATAAATTGTAAAATTTATTTTAGCTTGTAAGTCGGGCGGGCAAGTAGGAGCAAACGGGCGTAATGGTTGGGGACCTGCCCGTCCAGCAGGCGGGTAAACGGGCGTAATGGTTGGGGATAAACGGGCGACCGAGGACGGTCGCCCCTACGGTGGCGGGTCGGTC
>WRKK01000301.1 GCA_009782245.1 Defluviitaleaceae bacterium
TATCATACCGAAAAACATAAGGGAACTATAACTCAATGTGAACTAAATCGTCTGATTTGTCATTATATCATACCGAAAAACATAAGGGAACTATAACGCAATCCTGTTACAATAATTCTAAGCTATTATTATATCATACCGAAAAACATAAGGGAACTATAACGCAACTCTGCAACTTCTGCAAGCCTTGCAAATTATATCATACCGAAAAACATAAGGGAACTATAACAAGTAACGCCCCGCTGAAAATTGCCAATAAATTATATCATACCGAAAAACATAAGGGAACTATAACGCAACACTTGCAACATTAAATTACAGCCCCATTATATCATACCGAAAAACATAAGGGAACTATAACCATAAGAGCCATTTTGCAACTCCCTAACAATTATATCATACCGAAAAACATAAGGGAACTATAACAAGATTTCGCCGTATGGTGTTTTGATTATTCATTATATCATACCGAAAAACATAAGGGAACTATAACTATTTCGTAGGGTAGTAGTTCATGGTCCATATTATATCATACCGAAAAACATAAGGGAACTATAACAATTTTAGTTTGTCGATTTTTAGGGCTTGGATTATATCATACCGAAAAACATAAGGGAACTATAACACCCGCTTAATTTCAACATTCAGCAAGTTATTATATCATACCGAAAAACATAAGGGAACTATAACTTAGGCGATTGCACATACGCATCTAGGAAAATTATATCATACCGAAAAACATAAGGGAACTATAACTCCTTGATGTTATCAATGCTACGCTCGGCGATTATACCATACCGAAAAACATAAGGGAACTATAACAGCACCAGGCCCCAGAATGGGAACGAATGGATTATACCACACCGAAAAACACAAGGAAACTACAACTAGAAACAGCGGTCTTTTTCGCCTACCATGATTATACCACACCAAAAAACACAAGTAAACAACAACCCAAAAATTTCACGCCACATTGACAAAAACCTCGCTTTCCCATATAATAAAACCAACAAACCCAAAAAAGAGTGATTTTAATGACTACTGACGAAAACGAACCAATAAAAAATAAAGCAAAAACGCCGCCAAAATATACTCTTAAAGAGCTTTTTGAAAAATATCCTTACGACCAAACAGATGAAGAAGAATTTGACTGGGGCGATCCAGTTGGCGAGGAAATATGGTAAAGCAAAAGGCAATTACACCATATTCCCCCGTCAAACCTACCTCCCCCTATGCCTCACCCTATAAACCAAAACCGCCCACCGCCGCCGATTCCTATGCTTATGCGTAGCAATAATATCTTTCAACAAGCCCATAGCCGTATTTCCAGCCTTTTCTTCGTCCTCTTTTACCATTCTTGGCAATGCGATATAAATCATAACGCACCGCAAAATTGCCGTTAATGCGAACAAATAGCTGTACCTCGTTAGCGTAACGCCCAACAGCGACATCTCTTGATTTTCAAATATGTAAAATACGTTCTCCAGCAGCCAGCCGCCTGTCGCATTTGCAAGCCCCACGCCAATAATAGATGTAAACATGAAATATACCGCCATGTACATCGAACGGTTGACTTTCGGCGCGTGGCCTATCAAAATGTTGTTTGCACCCAAATCAAACGCAGGAATCAACAGCCCTTGCATAAGCCCGATTATCATTATAAATACAATGGAAATCGTGTTGTTTGTTGTGAAAATCCACAAAAATGGGGCAAAACACATTATTCCGTTGGCAAGCTGCATGGTCGCTTTGTTGCCGTGGCTATCCAAAATGCGCCCCCACCGCAGGACAATCAGCACCGAGCAAATATTGGGCAAAATCTGCACAGCAATCGTGATTAGCGTGTTGCTCAACTGAACGCCCTCGCGCAAGTGAACCAAAATAAACGGGGTTGACAAATTTATTGAGAACATCCAAAACGTCATAAACAAAATAAACCGCATATATGGCTTGTTGGCAAGCACCGTTTTCAGCATAACAAAAAATTTTTCCCGTTTTTCGCCCTCTGGCAATTTTGGCATTTCTGGGAACTTAACGCCGATAAAACAGAGAATATCCATGCTGCCAGCGATTGCGGCAAGCGTGAAAACCATTGCGTAGCTGTAAAATGGCGGAAAACTATCCAACAGCCAAGCGGTAAAAATACCGCCCAAAATTCCCATAATAGTAAAAACCCGCATACGCACGGCAAAATAACGCCCACGAATATGAGCAGGCACTAAATCCGCCGCCAGCGACAAAAACGAAACGTTCATAAATGGACCCGAGAACGCCGAAATCAACAAAAACAGCGAAACCATCCAAATACGCAACGTAACGTATTCCATGGGAATGATAAACGGCACAAGCCCGAAAGGTAGCCAAATCATGCGTTGTATTAATCCAAACGTTAAAAACAGTTGCTTGCGTTTGCGAGTGCGTTCCAAAACATACGACGCAACAACCTGCATTGGCGAAATTACTGGGCCAATCGCAAACAACAGCCCAAAAATAAAATCGGACGCACCCAACGACCGAAAATAACTAGCCATCGCAATACCTGTTACAATGTTCATATTTATAATTCCGAACGCAACCGCCACAATTACCAATTTCAGCGATCTAATGGTCTGCATATCTAGCCCATGTTCGTCAAACAACTCTATCCGTGGAAATCTATATTTCAATTTAATAACGACCTCTCTAAACCCTTAAAATACCCAAATACTAGGAAATCGCCCCCAATTTCCGTGATTCTTGCGAAAATTTGCGAAAATTTGCGAAAATTTACGAAAAATAATCGCAACTTATTTTTTTAGCCCGCTTTTTATAATTTCTTTTACCTGGTCGGGAAGTTTGGCTGGCTCTTCCAAATCGGTGGTTTCTATTGGCGGGTGGATTTTGATGTAAACGTCGGCGGGTTTGATAAAACGGCGGTTTGCCTCCATTAGCTTGTACGTGCCGCTTATTGAGATTGGCACTATCGGCACTTGCGCCTTGGTTGCCAGCTTAAAACTTGCCGCCTTAAATTCGCCCATTTCGTCCGATTTGCTGCGTGTACCCTCTGGGAAAAGTACCAAAGAATGCCCGTTTTGCAGAATTTTCACGCCCTCCATTATTGCCTTTGCTGTTTGGCGGATATTTTTGCGGTCAATGAAAACGCATTGCATATTTTTCATCCAATCCCGCAATAGCGGCACTTTTAGAATTTCTATTTTTGCAATGTAACCGTGCGGAACGTTGAAAAATGCCAACATTACCGCAATATCAAAGTCGCCCTGATGATTCGCCACAAAAACGACCGCCCTATCTTTGGGAATGTTCTCCATGCCCTCAAAATGAAACTTGCCGCCGCTGCGTTTTGCGTTGCCCAACGCCCATTTTGATGCCACTCGGTTGACATAAACGTTGTAATCCTGTGGGCTTAATTTGGCTTTTTTGCGTTTGGCTATCCAAAGCCGCGGCGTTTGGAACATCAACGTTACCGCAAAACAAAAATACCAAAAAACCGAGTGCAACACCATAATCACGAGATTACCTCCGCGCCGTGCAGATACGGCTGCAAAATTTTGGGAATTTTAATTGTGCCGTCCGCTTGCTGGTAGTTTTCCAGGATTGCGGCGATTGTGCGGTCGATGGCTAAGCCGCTACCGTTTAGCGTGTGTGCGTGTTCAACTTGCCCGTCGGCGTTGCGAAAGCGGATTCCCGCGCGCCGTGCCTGAAACCCCTCAAAGTTGCTACAGCTTGAGATTTCTACATAGCGGTCGTAGCTTGGTAGCCAAACTTCTAAATCGTAGGTCATTGCGGAAGAAAAGCCCAAATCGGCGGTGCATAGCTGGATTACCCTGTAGGGCAATTCTAGCAGCTGCAAAATTTTTTCGGCGTTGCTGGTCAAATTTTCCAGTTCGGCATACGATGTTGACGGCTCAACAATTTTGACCAGTTCCACTTTGTTAAATTGGTGCATTCTAATTAAGCCGCGCGTGTCTCGGCCTGCCGCACCAGCCTCTTGGCGAAAACTGGGCGCATACGCCGTGTGGTTGATTGGCAATTTTTGCAGCGGCAAAATTTCTTCTCGGTACATATTTGTTATGGGAACTTCTGCGGTCGGGTTGAGGTAATAGTCCGTGTTTTCCAGTTTATATAGGTCTTCTGCGAACTTTGGCAACTGCCCCGTGCCAGCCAAGCTACGTGCATGAACCACAAACGGCGGCACAACTTCCTCGTAGCCGTGGGCGGCGTGGGTGTTTAGCATTAAATTTATAATGGCGCGCTGTAATTTTGCACCCCAACCTAGGTAGAACATAAAGCGTGAACCAGTTGTTTTTGCGGCGGTTGCGGCATCTAGCAAGCCCAAAGTTTCGCCCAGTTCCCAATGCGGTTTGGGCGTGAAGTCAAAGGCGGGTAGTTCGCCCCATTTGCGGATTTCCTGGTTATCGTCCTCGGTTGTGCCTGTTGGCGTGTTTGGGCTAGGAATATTGGGAATGTTCAGCAGCAGCGTTTCAATTTGTTCTTCTATTTTGCGGATTTCTGGCTCTAGTTCCTTTATTTCGGCGGAAAGTTCTTTCATTTCGGACATAATAGCGGTGGTATCTTGTTTTTGCTGCTTTAGTTTGGGAATCTCTTTGCTAACGGCGTTTTGGCGGGCTTTTTTGGATTCCAACGTGCCGATATTGTCCCGTCTGGATTTATCCAATGTTAAAAAGCTGTCCAAGTTATAATCGTGCCCGCGCCGCCCAAGAGCGGTTTTTAGCGTATCAAAATTTTTGCGTAATTCTTTTGCATCTAGCATAATTTAATTTTCCTTTCATATCATAAACCTGTATCAAAATTTGTGTCAAAACATAAACGGTACAGCAACGCTAAGTAGCATGACAAACGCCAATACACCCGCAATTATGGCGGCGATTAGCTTTTTGTGTTTGCGCATTTTTCTGTTCATTCCACAAGTCCTCCTTTGCAGTTTTGCACTTTTTTTATTGCACTTTAATTATACACTTTTTTTGCGGAAATTTGCAAAAAAATTTTTTTCAAAAAAAACTTGACAAAATTTTTTTTATGCGATATTATATATAAGAACTTGTTGGAGAAGTACCCAAGCTGGTTTAAGGGGCTCGCCTGGAAAGCGGGTAGACTGTTAATAGCGGTGCAGGGGTTCAAATCCCCTCTTCTCCGGGGGTTTTTGTGGTTTTTGATTTCTCCTTAAAAAAAGGGCTGTTGTGAGGCAGCCCTTTTTTTGCCTTTTTTTGGCAATAAATAATGGTTGGTGCTATTCTGCGGTCGCCACGGCGGAAGACTGCAAATTTTCCAGCTGTGTTTGTATTTGCTGCTGTATTTTTGGGGCAAATAATTTTGTCCATTCTAGGAGTTCTGTTGCGGTTTGTTTGTTGATGGATATATAATTTTCAACTATGTAGTTTTCGTTAAGAAAATAGTAGCGTTCCAGTTCTGCGAATCGTTGAAAATCCTCTTCAGAATAGGACACATTCAAAATTTGCTCAACTCTTTTTCCCAGTTGATGTACTTTGTGGCTTGATAGCAGTTTTTTGTCCTTGTCAAGCACTTCTTCACTTTCAAGAGCATATTCAGCGGTTTTGCCATTTTCAAAAATAATGTGTTTCAAGGCTTTTTCCACGAATTGCTCGCTCCAAATTACGGTTTTATCCCACCGCTCACGACTGTGTGCATTTACAGCCTCTTCAAAGTCTTCTACCGCAATGGTTATGTAATCAATTTCTTTTGACATACAAGTCAATCCCCTGACATATAAGTCAACCCCCTTAGTAAAAATATCTCGTTTCACGTCCAACAAAGATGTGTATGGCGTATCTCGAACATACGTCAAATTGCAGTCATACGGCGGGTCGAGGGAATACATCAACATTGATAAATCACATTGCTGGTCGCTTGTCAACGTTCCCTCGCTAACAACAGCAATATCAATATCGCTGTCCTCGTGTGGATTGCCGTAAACTTCGCTACCAAACAAAATCAGCCTATCCACAAACGGCGGAATTTCCGCTTTGGTCAATGTTTCCAAAAATTCTTTTGTGCGTGTACGCATAATAATCACTCCTTTTTATGATGTTTTGTTGGATTGCAAATCTTCCAACTGTTTTTGTATTTGCCCCTGTATTTTTGGTGCGAATGTTTTTGTCCATTCTAGGGTTTCTGTTGCGTATTTTTCGCCGATGGCTTCGTAGTCATCGCCTGGATAGTTTGCATTAAAGTAGTAATTTTCCAGTTTTACAAAGCGTTTCAACTCTTCTTCAGAATAGGATACGCCCAAAATTTGCTCAACTCTTTTGCCTAATTGATATACTTTGTGGCTTTTTAGCAGTTTTGTATCCTTTTCAAACAATTTTTCGTCAGTTTCTTGATTTACAAAAACAATCTGTTTTAGGGCTTTTTCCACAAATTGCTCACAAGAAATTACAGTGTTATTCCAAAGCCCGTCTTTATGCAGAACTACAGCACTTCTCAAATCTCTCAATGCTATAGTGATATAGTCAGGTTTATTTTGCATACAACTCAACCCCCTTACTAAAAATATCCCGTTTTACGTCAAACACAGATGTAGCTGGTTCATTTTTAACATATACCAACTGGAAATCATACGGCGGATCGCATGAATACATCAACATTGACAAATCGCACCGCTGATCCATTGTCAACGTCTCCTCACTAACCACAGCAATATCAATATCACTATCCTCATGGGGATTACCATAAACTTCACTACCAAACAAAATCAACTTATCCACAAACGGCGGAATTTCTACCTTTGCCAAAATTTCCAAAAATTCTTTTGTGCGTGTACGCATAAAATTTCCCCCTTTTTATGTTTTTGGGCGTGTTTTGCTGAATTGCTGAATTGCTGAATCGTAAACAGAAAAATTACAAAACCGCAAAACACGCCAAATTTACAAAATCAATCAAGCCGCCAATTACGCCACTTTTCGCATACAACATTGCTTGTATTTTTTGCCGCTGCCGCACGGACACGGCTCGTTGCGCCCGATTTTTGCGGCGGCGCGGCGGACGGGCTTTTTCTCGGCGGTATCGTCAACGTTGGTGTGCATTTCTTCTTTTTTGACAACCTGTCTCATTTCCTGCTCTTTCGGCACTTGTATATTGAATAATGCCTGAATTGTGTCCTGTTGGATACTGTTGCTCATGCTTTCAAACATATCGTAACTTTGGAACTTGTACTCTATTAGCGGGTCGCGCTGTGCGTAGGCTCGCAAACCTATACTTTGCCGCATTTGATCCATGTCGTCTATGTGGTTCATCCAACGTTGGTCAACCACACGCAGCATTAACGCCCGTTCCGCTTGCCGCATTACTTCAGAGGTAAATTCCACCTCTTTTTTGCGGTAGATTTCCACCGCCTCGTTGTATAGCCGCTCTTTTAGCTGTTCTTTTGTGATTGTTTCCTGTTCTTCCTTGGTTAGCACGGCGACTGGCTTGTGGTAGATTAGCACAAGCAACTCGTTTAACCTGCCCAGTTCCCACTCTTCGGGGAGTTCACTTTCAGCGGTGCAAGTGTCAACCGCGCGCCCGATTACCGATTTTAGCATTGTCATAACGTTGTCCTGCAAATCTTCGCCAGCGATTAGCTTGTTGCGTTCGCCGTAAATTACCTCGCGCTGTTCGTTCATAACTTGGTCGTACTGCAACAAATGCTTGCGTATGCCAAAATTATTGCCCTCAACCTTTTTTTGGGCGTTTTCAATCGCCTTGGAGAGCATTTTATGTTCAATAACTTCGTCCTCTTCCAATTTGACGAAATCCATTATTTTTTGCACTCTATCGCCGCCGAACAGCCGCATTAAATCGTCCTCCAGCGAAACGTAAAAACGGGATTCGCCAGGGTCGCCCTGCCGACCTGCCCGACCGCGCAACTGGTTATCTATGCGGCGGGATTCGTGGCGCTCTGTGCCGATTATCTTCAAGCCACCCGCCAAAACCACGCCGTCGCCTAGCATTATGTCCGTGCCGCGCCCAGCCATGTTTGTTGCAATCGTAACGGCATACGGTTGCCCCGCCAAAGCCACGATTTCCGCCTCACGGGCGTGTTGCTTGGCATTTAGCACCTCGTGTTTTATGCCCGTTTTTTTCAGCAGCTTGCTAATCGTCTCCGATTTTTCAATGGAAACCGTGCCAACTAGCACAGGTTGTGCCTTTGCGTGGCTTTCCTGTATATCTCGGATAATTGCCCTGTTTTTGGCGACCTCGGTTTTGTAAACCACATCGGAATGGTCTTCCCGTATCATTGGGCGGTTTGTGGGAATTACCACAACGTCCATTCCGTAAATTTCCCGAAATTCGCCCTCTTCCGTCAACGCTGTTCCCGTTGTGCCAGCCTTTTTTTTGTACTTGTTGAAAAAATTTTGAAACGTGATTGTCGCAAGCGTTCGGCTTTCCCGCTGAACTTTTACCGTCTCCTTGGCTTCGATGGCTTGGTGCAAGCCGTCAGAATAGCGGCGGCCTGGCATTAGCCGCCCTGTAAACTCGTCAACTATAACAATCTCGTTGTCTTGCACAACATAGTCAACATCACGGTGCATATTATAGTTGGCTTTTAGGGCATTGTTTGTGTGCCGCAAAAGTTCCATATTATCGGGGTCGGAGAGCGTTTCCACCGCAAAATACCGCTCCGCCTTGGAAATACCCTGTTGCGTGAGCGTTACCGTTTTTTGCTTTTCGTCAACTATATAATCGCCCTCTTCTTCCATTTCTGCCCGTAATATTGGGTTTAGCGCCTCTTGCTCGTTGATAATCCGCCCCTTTCGCAGGGTTTTTGCGAACTGGTCGGCGACCTTGTATAGCATGGTGGATTTGCTACCGCTACCAGAAATAATCAGCGGCGTGCGGGCCTCGTCAATGAGAATGGAGTCCACCTCGTCAATAATGGCGTAATGCAAGCCACGCTGCACTTTGTCCTTTTGAAAGACGACCATATTATCCCGCAAATAGTCAAAACCCAGCTCGTTATTTGTGGAATATGTAATGTCGCAAGCGTAGGCGGCGCGGCGTTCGTCGCCTGTCATGCTGTGCATTATGCAGCCAACGGTCATTCCTAGCCGCTCGAAAACTTGTGTCGCCAGTTCGGCGTGGTAGCTTGCCAAATATTCGTTTACGGTAACAAGGTGCGCCCCCTTTTCCTCGAGGGCGTTCAAATAAAGGGGCAAAAGCACGGTTTGCGTTTTGCCCTCACCCGTACGCATTTCGGCGATGCGCCCCTGGTGCAAAACCACGCCGCCAATCAGCTGTACTTTGAAGTGGCGTTTTCCCTGGGTTACACGGTCGTTTACCTCACGCAGGACGGCGTACGCTTCGGGCAAAATGTCTTCCAAAGTTGAACCGCTTTGCAGGAGTTGCTTAAAATAGGGCGTTTTTGCCGCTAAATCTTCGTCCGAAAGGCGGCGCAATTCTTCGCCTAGTTTTTCTATATCTGCTATTGTTGGCTCTATTCGCTTGATTTCCTTTTCGCTGTAACTGCCAAAAATTTTTTCTATTAGTCCCATAAAATCCTCTTTTCTGTATAAAACCGCATTAAATTTGCGTTTATTTTGTTTTGCAAAAATTAGTCTGGTCATATAATATTTTAACCATTTATTGCATTATTTGCAAGTGCTTTGTTAGGATATTTGCAAAATATTGGGTGTTTACTATTTGGTAAAATTGTGGTATTATCTATATAACTGCATGACTGCAAAGTTAAACGGCTGAAAATTGCCTAAAATTCGTGAAATTGGGGGGAAATTTGTGAAAATTATTTCGGTTATAAATTACAAAGGAGGCGTTGGCAAAACCACAATCGCATCTAACCTTGCGGTTGGGCTTGTTCAGCGTGGTAAAAAAGTGCTTGCAATAGATATTGATCCGCAAACAAACTTTACTTTTTCGTTTTTACAGGTTGACGAATGGCAACAAAAGTACGAAAAAACCAAAACAATAAAAATTTGGTTTGATGCAATAATAGACGATGATCTCGCGCCGTCGCTAAAAGATTTGATTATCCAAAAAGATGGGTTAGACATGATAACATCGCACTTAAAACTGGTTGACATGGATATTGATTTGGCACTAAAACTAACAGCCGCATCGCCGCGCCAGCATAAAACCAACTTTGTAAAAACTTATTCCCATTTGAAAAACGCTCTGCGGAAAATTAGCAAAGATTACGATATTATTTTGTTTGACTGTCCGCCAAATTTTAACGCAGTAACCCGAAACGCCATGGTTGCAAGCGATTATTACGTTATGCCCGCCAAAATGGACTATCTTTCCACAATAGGCATCGATCAAATGCTGTTAAGGGTTAAGGAATTTGTTTCCGATTACAACTCTTATACCGATAAAAGGGTAAACCCCAAATTTTTGGGCGTTGTGGCAACAATGATTTCGCTTAACCAAGGCGTACCTATTGCGGCAAACCAGGCTTACATAAATCAGCTTAAAGCAAGAAACATAACCGTATTTGATACAATGATACGTGAAAACAAAACGCTGTTTTCGTTTCCGCCGCTGGACACCGTAAAGCCCGTTATTGCCCAATCGCACAACAGCGGCAGCTACGGCAAAGTTGTCGACGAACTAAACGCCTTTGTTGACGAGTTTATTAAAAGAGTGGAGGTATAAACCATGTTAAAAGAATATGCAAAGCTAAATAAGGAAGTTTACAGATTTTTGTCAACCTTAACCGAACAAAACTTATCTGACTTAGCTAATGGAAAATTAGTGCTAACTACAACCAAAGTACCCAAACCCGCCAAGGTCGTTGTAAAAGGTGTCTTTGATGATAATAGCGAAGAAATGTATAAATTAAGAGAAATTTGTGCGCATCTGAAAACGTTGGACGATCGCAAAAAAGCTGGAGAATACTTACACATTCAAAGGCTGAAAAAAGCGGAATTTACAGCAATTTGCCACTTTAGCGGGATTCCCATTAAAGCAGACGATTCAAAAACTTTGTTATTTGAAAAAGTAGTAGATTTTTTTGTCGGCTCAAAATTGCGTGCACAGGCAATTTACAAAATTGACCTAAAGTAGACTGCGTATACGTTTATTGAACCATTGGGGATTAGACGGACGGGCGACCGAGGACGGTCGCCCCTACGGGTGGCATCGTTGTAGGG
>WRKK01000302.1 GCA_009782245.1 Defluviitaleaceae bacterium
GAGGACGGTCGCCCGTACAATATGCGTCCCCGTAGGGGCGACCGTCCTCGGTCGCCCGTTTGCCCATTCCGGATTTTAGCTTAAGTATACTCAGGTGGACAGGTCGCCCCTACTATGTTGTTTGTTCCTTTGTTTCTTCTTGTTCCGTTTCGGTTGGGGTTTCGGTTGTAGTTTCGGGTGGGTTTGCTATGTTGGCTGTGTTTTCTATATCTGCTATATCCGATATATCCGCCGATTTTGCTGGCTCTTCCGTGTTTTCTTCCGTTGTTTCCGTTGTTTCCGTTGACAAATTTTCTTCTGTTTCTAGCATTTTTTCCATTTCTGCCATTTCTGCCAATTCTGCCAATTCTTCTATTAATTCTGCCAAAAATTCAACATCGTCATCTTCTATTTGTTCAAAGCCAAAAAAACTTGCGGTTATTGTGCCTGGGAAATTTGTTATATAGGTATTAAAACGGTCAACGGCTTTTTGGTGGGATTTTTGCAGCTTGCGTATTTTGTCCAGTTGCTTGTAATCTTGGGCGTTTAGTAATGTTGTCAACTCTTTTTGCAGGCGTTCTACCTTGCCAAGCCTTGATGTTAGCCGAGTAACTAGCAGTGTAACCGCCGAAGACAGCACTATTACAGCAACGAAAATCAGGGTCATATTAGAAAAGTTTATCATGGGCGGTTACAGCTTAAACAGCGAGTCAAATTTAGTAAGCAACACAAAATTACCGCGCACTTTTATTCGCCCAATCATAAATGCTCGTTGTGCCGTTTGGTTGCCTTTTAGCACTTCTTTCCAGTTTTTGGCATCGGCGGTTATTGTAATTTCGGGGTTTTCTACTATGCCGTCGGTATATTCACATTCGCTGTTGAGAACAGAAATGTAGCCGTTAAAGGTTTCTTCGCCTGTTATGTTAAACTGGATAACCGCCCTAAGCCCCGCCGATATATGCGGTTGAAAATAATGCGGCAAATTTTGCGTCATTTGCTTGGTTGTTTTTACGGACGGCGTTACTGTTTCGGTTGGCTCTAGCGGTTTTGGCTCGGTTATTTTTTTGATTTCTTTGATTTCTTTGATTTCTGGCGGTTCTTTTGTGATTTCTTTTGTGATTTCTTGTACTTCCCTTACTTCTCTTATTTCTCGGATTTCTGGCGGTATTTTTTCGGCTCTTTCGGGTTTTGGCGGCTCTGGTGGCGGATTATATATTGGCGGTTGCGGCTGTTGCTGATATTTTGGCGGTTCTTGTTGATATTGCGGCGGTTGATATTGCTGGGGTTGCTGATATTGCGGTTGTTGATACTGTTGCGGCTCTGGTTGATATTGCGGTTGTTGTGGTTGTTGATATTGCGGTTGTTGATATTGCGGCGGCTCTGGTTGATATTGCGGCGGTTGCTGATATTGCGGTTGCTGATATTGTGGTTGCGGCTGTTGATATTTCGGCGGTTCTGGCTGATATTGCGGTTGTTGGTACTGTTGCGGGCTTGGCGTTTTTATCGATCCCATCGAGCCCATCGAGCCCATCGAGCCCATCGAACCACCAATCGAACCAGGCGCATATTTTTGCGAGAACATTTCGGTTAGTTCTTGTATATCCTGTTCTTGTTTGTCCAGGTAGACATTTTGCCCGTAGTTGTTGGGGTTTTGCATATAAGACGGCTGGGTTGGTTTGTGGTTTATTTGGGCAATTAGTGCAACGGGATTATCCAGCGGCACAATATATTTGCGGTTTTGCCGAACAGCCCGATAAAAATCTTCGGCTATTTTCTCCACAATATCCCGCACAGAGCCGAGTTCAACATCAACGCCGCCCTCGATAGTCATTGCATAATTTTCCTGCAAGCCGATGCGACCGCTTTCAAAGCCGCCAAAATAGCAGATAGTGCGACCTAGGTAATCCAATGCGGTACGCTCGCCGCCATTTTTGGAGACAACAATCGGCAAGCAATATTTTTCAAACAAAACATCGTTGTAATCGTTACATTCTAAAAATTCCAAAAAAGTTTGCAAAATAGAACTGGGCGCAAAAAGTTGCGAGGTACACGCCAAAATAACGCCTTTAGAATTTCGCAGCCGCGAGATAATGTCGTCCATAACACGGGCACGCAGCCCATCAAAATAGGACATCTGCGCAAAGCCCAAATTTATCTGATCAATCTCCATATCAAGTTCGGTTAAAGCAGTAGCCACAATAGAAATAACTCGGTTAAGCCCAAAATCATAATGCGGAACGCTGCCATTTACGATAGCAATTCTCATAGTTTCTCCTTTGTTCTGGTTAAATTTCTTGGCAAATTTTGAAAATTTTGCTCTTCTAATTTTTACTATGCTTTTCTTGCTTTTCTATTATACTCCAATTTTGAAAATTTTGCTGAAAAATTTTGAAAATTTTGTTGAAATCATTATTAATTTATTGCAAAACGATTTTAACGTTTGCTTAGCTACCTAGAATTTTCCGCTAAATTGGGCAACTGGGTAGTATTCAGCCAGAAGTAAAAAAATCGTTGTAGCGTTCTGCCGTGAATTTCTTCGGCGAGTGCGATAAATTCGGTAGAATCCGCTCGGGAGAAAGCGAAACGGTTGTAATATTCCCGCAAAAGATGCCGAAAATTTTCCTCGCCCATTTCGTGGTACAGCGAGTAAAACATCAACTGGGATTTTCTGTGTTGTATGCGAAAATAATCCAGCCAACTTTCGTATACGGCTATACTGTTGGAAATTCGCCGCAAATAATCATTTTCAACCACACCTTGCCGACTTATCAAATAATTTTGTTCCCGTTCCATTGCGGTGCGTAAGGCTTGCGGTTCTCCTAAAAGCCCTTCGTGCAAAAACATTACCAAGCCGCCGCTTAGCCACGCCTCTTCTATCGGATTTGTGCCAACCACTACTGAAAACCATTGATGTCCTATCTCGTTGCGCAAGCTGGTTAGTGTTTGCGATGTGCGTAAATGGTTGCTATCCATAAATATTACTGCCGAAAAATTTTCAGCATTACGAAACATATCCGTTTCTACGATATTCAGCTGTTGATAGGGCAACGGGCCAATAGTTTCTTCAAAAAAAGTTACACTTTCGCTGGCAACGCCCAAAATACGCTCTGTGTCTATGTCGGCTGTAAAATGGTACAAAATTATTTCCTGCCCTGCTGGCGTTGTTGTGGTGGCTCGCTGAAAATGCGGCGAAATTGCAAAGGCAAAATCTCGTATCATAGGTGCGTTAAACGTGGTTATCATGCGGCTTTCTTCCTCTAGGCTAACTTGCGTTTTTGTGCCTGGGCCCGCAACAATGTAGTTGATTGGCGTGTTTATCTCGACAACATAATTTACGGTATTTAGCAAAAACGGGTTGCCCATTGCGTAAAACGGCTCTGTGTGCCATTCTGTGCCGTCAAAAACCGCCTCGAACGGCAAAAACGCACCGCCCCAAATTGTATGACTGTTACTGCCCGTTCTATGTGCCATGTTTGGGATAATTGCATCAAATTGTATCAAAATTTGTATGGTTTCGTTTGGTTCAAGCGGAATGGGCAAAGTTATTGTAAGCACCGTGCCGCTAAGCTGAAAATCCAAAACATCATTACCGTGCGAAACTAGCACAATATTCATGTTTGCGTACGTTTTGCCCTGCCGAAAAATACGGTTAAAAAATTCGTCTGGGAACGGCTGAACGGGTTCAAAGGCTCGCCAAGCGTTTAACGGAACCCGAAAAACAAGCTCTGTAAGCGGAAAACTTGTGCGATTGGTATAAGTAACGCTTTGCATACCGTGCATTTGGCGGGTTTCCTCGTTTAAGTCCAGCGATACAAAATAATCGTTAAACAGCGGAATAACTATCGTTTCGGCGGGTGGCGGGTCTTCTATTAATAATATCGGCAATTCGGGCGTTTCGGAAATATCCGCAATAATGACAGGCGGCACAGGAACATCAGCCAGTTCCTCGGGCGGCACGGCATCTCCGCAAGCGGTAAAAAATCCCAAAAATCCTATAAAAACTAAAGAAAGCAAGGTTGCAAAAAAAACGTTGGTTGGTAAAATTTTGGAAAATATTTGCTTTAGCATATTCAGACCCCCTTTGTGTTGTTGCGATGTTTTGTAGATTATTAAACAACTTCAAAACCGTGGGGCGCTGCCCCACACCCCGCAAGGAGCGCGCCCCTTGACCCGCATTTTTTGTTAAGTTGCAATTAATATATACCAAATTATAACAGATGTTCAAAAAATTGTCAACACTACGATTTTATATTGATAATTTTCGCAAAATATGTTAGTATTAGCCAAATATTGGAATGGGCAAACGGGCGACCGACCCCCCTGCGTACATTTTTATTGAACCATTAGGGATTAGACGGACGGGCGACCGTCCTCGGTCGCCCGTTCGCCCCCAACCATTACGCCCGTTTGCCCGTTCGCCCGTTCGCCCCTACATTTTTGGCATTACAAGTTTATATTGACAATTTTCGCAAAATATGTTACTGTTAGCTAAATCAAGCCATTTGGCACGGGCAACACTTGGCAACTCACCCAAAACCCACAACCCCCCAACCAGAAAGGACGGTTTACTTGAAAATAATTCTAACAGGCGGCGGCACGGCAGGGCACGTAACGCCAAACATAGCTTTGTTGCCAACATTGGCAAAATTGGGCTATTCTGTCGAATATATTGGCAGCCACAACGGTATAGAAAACGGGCTTATCAACCTTTGTGGCATTCCTTACCACAGCATTTCCAGCGGAAAGTTGCGCCGCTATTTTGATATGAAAAATTTTACCGATGTTTTCCGCATTATTAAAGGCTTGTGCGATTCTTTGCTGCTGTTGCGAAAAATTAAGCCAAACGTTATTTTTAGCAAAGGTGGCTTTGTTGCTGTACCTGTCGCTATTGCGGCGGCTATGCTAAAAATTCCAATCGTTATCCACGAATCGGATATAACGCCAGGGCTTGCAACCCGCATTGCTTTGCCTTTTGCCAAAGTTATGTGTGCCAGCTTTCCCGAAACTATCCGCAATAACAACAAGGGCGTTTTAACAGGCAGCCCAATCCGCCAAGAGTTGCTAAATGGCGATAAATCCGCCGCAATGAACTTGTGCGGGTTTAATAATTTGCCAAAAAAGCCGATTATTTTGGTTATTGGCGGAAGTTTGGGCGCTGTTGCCATAAATAAGCATATTTTTGAACTTTTACCCAAACTTTTGCAAGATTTCCATATTATACACATTTGCGGAAAAGGTAACGCACTACAAGATGCCCAAGCGGGCTACGCTCCCTTTGAATACTTGCAAGACGAGTTGCCAGCCGTTTTTGCCGCCGCCGATTTAATAATATCCCGCGCGGGTGCAAACACGCTGTTCGAGCTACTTGCACTAAAAAAGCCCCATTTGCTTATTCCGCTAACAAAAGCCGCCAGCCGCGGCGACCAGCTACTAAATGCGGCTTCCTTTGAAAAACAGGGCTTTTCTATGGTGCTGCACGAAGAGGAACTCTCCGCCGATACGCTCTACAACGCACTCGCCGCCCTATACCACAACCAAGACGACTATATCGCAAAAATGCAAGCCCACCAAACCGCTGACGGAATCACAAAAATTGTGGAAGAAATAAAGCGTTGGACAAAAAAATAAATTTTGTGTATAATAATTTTGATAGATATTGAAAGTGCTGAAAATACAAGCAGAAAGGGGCAGTAATGCAGAAACACGCATTACAAAACAGGTTATGAAATTAGATTTGATTATGCAAGATATTGAATACGAGATTCTGCAAGAGTGCAATTTTAACGCAACGGAGATTGGCGACATTGTAATTGACTCGCGAAAAGCTACAAAAAACAGCCTTTTTGTTTGTTTGCGCGGTGCACAAGTTGACGGACACGAATTTATCGCCGATGTAGCCGCAAAAGGTGCAGCCGCCGTTATTGTGGATAATATTGACCGTGCCGAAAACACTTCTGCTAACACTAATAAACACGCCTATCCCAGCGGAATAACCGTGTTGCACGTAAACAACGCGCGCCGTGCATTGTGCGTTATTTCCGCCAATTTTAATAATCGTCCTGCAAAAAAATTGCGGCTTTTTGGCGTAACTGGCACAAACGGCAAAACTTCGGTTACTTACATGATAGAAAATATTTTGCGACAAATAACCCCAACGGGGCTTATTGGCACAATCGGCTTGCACATTAACGGAAACCCAATAAATATCCCATTCACAACATCTACCACGCCCGACCCGCAAGAACTGCACCAAATTTTGGATTATATTCTGCAAAATGGCGGCAAAGACGTTGTTATGGAGGTTTCGTCTCATGCGTTAAAACTGCACAAAGTTGACGGGCTTTTCTTTGAAGTTGCCGTTTTTACCAATCTTACGCAAGATCACATGGATTTTCACCGTACAATGGACAATTATTTGGCTTGCAAGGTTCGCCTGTTTACCCGCTCAAAGTGCGGCGTTGTTAATGTAGACGACAAATACAGCAAGCAAATAATAGAACGTGGCACTTGCGAAAAATGGCTTACTTACGGCATTAACACCCCTTGCGATGTGCGGGCTGTTAATATCGTCGATTCTGACGAGGGTTCGGAGTTTTCCGTGCAAATTGGCGAAACCTTAGAACAGTTTTTTATGCCCACCAAAGGACTTTTCAACATTTACAACGCTTTGGCGGCAATAGCAACGGCAACAGCAATCGGCACCGATTTATCCAAAATAAAATCTGGAATTGCGTCATTTGGCGGCGTTCCTGGGCGTATACAAATTGTGCCTAATAACCGAGGTTTGCGGGTTTTGGTAGATTACGCCCACAGCCCTGACGGCTTGGTCAACATAATAAACGCCGTTCGTGCCTTTACTGACGGCAAAGTTATAACCCTCTTCGGTTGCGGCGGCGACCGTGATGCCGAAAAACGCCCAATTATGGGGCGTATCGCTGGCGAACTTTCCGACCATTGCATAATAACTTCCGACAACCCCCGCACAGAACAACCCGACAAAATTATCGCAGCAATCCAAGACGGCGTAACAGAAACAAACTGCCCTTTTGACACTTTTGTGGATAGGCGAACCGCCATTTTTCACGGAATTTCCATATTACAACCTGGCGATTCCCTAATCATCGCTGGCAAAGGGCATGAAAATTATCAGCTTATCGGCAAAGATACCCTGCCTTTTGACGATTTTGAAATTGCTAAAAGTGCGATGGCTGGGTAAAATTGATTAAATGTGAAATGTTTTGAAACACTGGGAACTTTTGGAGGTGGAAAAATGCAGTTGACAATAAAAGAAATTTGCAACGCAACGCTTGGTCACTTAAAAGATGAGGATTATGGCGTTGTTGCCCACGGCGTTACGATAGATAGCCGCGAAAACACGGAGGGCTTGCTTTTTGTGCCGATTGTCGGCGAAAAATTTGACGGGCATGAATTTATCAGCGAAGCCGTCAACAAAGGGGCAACTTGCGTACTATACGAGCGGGATTTTAGCCTTATGAACAAATACGCCACAATGAAAGTGCCGCTAATCAAGGTTGCATCTACTCGGCGGGCTTTGATTGATTTGGCAGTTTATCAACGCAACAAATTTAACGGGCAAATTGTCGCAATTACGGGCAGTGCGGGCAAAACCACCACAAAAGATATAACGGCATCGGTTGTTTCGCAAAAATACGAAACGCTGAAAACAAAGGGCAATTTTAACAATGATATTGGGTTGCCCCTAACTTTGCTTAGCTTGCAGGAAAAAAACAACGCAATGGTGCTAGAAATGGGCATGAACCACTTTGGCGAAATTGCCGTATTAAGCAACCTTGCACGACCAAATTTGTGCATTATTACCAATATCGGCGATGCACACATTGAAAATTTAGGCAGCCGTTCGGGAATTTTGAAGGCAAAAATGGAAATTTTTACGGGCTTGCAGAAAAACGGCACGGTCATATTAAACGGCGACGATTCAATGCTAGGCGGAATCAGCAATGTCCCAAACGCCGTGCGAATTATCGATTGCCACATGAAAAATGTTGATACGAAAATGAAATCTGTCAAAAAAAATGTCGTTTTTGCGGATATAATAAGCCGCAACGGCTTTATGGGAACGGTTTGCAACATTTTTTGGAACATCGACGGCAAGGGCGAGGGCAAAATAGAGGTGCAAATTCCGCTGCCAGGCGACCACATGGTAATGAACGCATTAATGGCGTTTGCAACAGGGCTTGTGCTGGATATTGAGGTTGACAAAATCATCGAGGGCATAAAAGCCTTTAAGCCGTCGGGCTACCGCATGGCAATGTCCAAAATAAACGGCGTAACTATCGTAAACGACACCTACAACGCCAGCACATTATCCATGAAAGCCACAATAGATATGATGTTGGTTGTTCCAGGGCGAAAAGTGTGCATTTTGGGCGATATGTTTGAACTGGGCGAATTTTCGGAAGACTTGCACAACGAGATAGGACGTTACGCCGCACCAAAAATAGATTTAATGCTGACAATCGGCAATTTATCCAAGCACATACACGAGGGATTTATTGCAGAAACCAGCGGAAATACCGAAAACAGCGAAAACGGCGAAAAAACGCCGCAAGCCGCCCATTTCGCAACAAAAGAGGATTTTTTGCAACATTGGCAAAAATACATCAAACCAGACGACACCGTTTTATTAAAAGCGTCTAGGGGCGTGGCGTTGGAGACTGTCGCCGATGCGATGATAGCAGAATTGGAAAATGGCGAAAAGTAAAAAAATTAGCGGGTCAAGGGGCGCGCTCCTTGCGGGGTCAAGGGGCAGCGCCCTTGCGGGGTGTGGGGCAGCGCCCCACGGTTTTGAAGTTAAATTAGTATAAAAAAAACAAAGAAAAAGGGGAAAAATTATGGAATATTCACTTAGTCCAGCAATATATGCGATATTTATTTCGTTTATCACAAGCGTGATACTTTGTCCGCTGTTGATACCGTATCTAACAAAGTTAAAATTTGGTCAATTTGTGCGAACAGACGGCGTTAAGGAGCATTTACGAAAGGCTGGCACGCCAACAATGGGCGGCATTGTGATATTATTCAGTTTAATACCCGTATCTCTGTTTTTTTTGCATGGCAACCGTGAGGGAATTGCGTTAGTTTTGGTAACTCTTGCGTTTGGTGCAATCGGCTTTTTGGACGATTTTATCAGCGTAAAAAAGAAACGTTCGCTAGGTTTGCGAGCCTACCAAAAATTTACGGCACAAACGGTTGTTGCGGTTGCGTTTGCCACATATTGCTACTTTTTGCCAGAATTTTCCACGCACATAATAATTCCGTTTGCACCGCAGATTTCTGGTAATATTGGAATTGCGTTTATTCCGTTGGCGACGCTTGTAATGTTGGGTGCGGTAAATGGCGCAAACTTCACGGACGGCTTGGACGGGCTAGAGGCGGGCGTTACTATTCCAATGGCGGCGTTTTTTATGTTTGTTGCGTGGTCGTTAAACAGTCCAATTTTGCCCATAACAGGTGCAGTAATCGGCAGTTTAATGGGATTTTTGTTATTTAATTGCTACCCCGCAAAGGTTTTTATGGGCGATACAGGTTCACTAGCGTTGGGCGGGTTTGTGGCAGGTTCGGCTATTTTGCTGGGCGTTCCGCTATGGCTGGCGGTTGTTTCCTTTATTTACGTTATCGAGGTGCTATCAGTAATAATTCAAGTGCTGTATTTCAAGGCAACGGGCGGCAAACGCTTTTTCAAAATGGCACCCATTCACCACACCTTCGAACTATCAGGCTGGCCCGAAAACAGGGTTGTTGTGCTGTTTTGTGCTGTTACTATTATTTTGTCGCTGTTTGGGTATTTGGCGTTTAATCCGCAGGTGTTGCAATAAAAAAAGCAAAACCGTGGGTCAGCAGAGTCCCACGGTTTTAACCTTTTAATCTCCCTAAAGTTCGGGCAAAACAATATCAACCTCTTTACCCAACTGGCTTGAACGATATATCCCGTCCACTATTGCTTGGTTGTAAACGGATTCTATCGTTGGTATGGGTGCTGGTTTTTCATTTGTTATTGCATCGCAAAATGCCTTTACTTTGTGGTAGAATCTGTCGTTTGACGGTTGGCGTAGCGGGATAGATGTTTCGCAGAGTTGCCCCTGCACATCGTTGTACATGAACATTGGGCCGATAGTGCCGTCCCAAGCACCGCCCCAGCCGCTACCAACGCCAGCGGGTTTAATTTTTAGCCCAGCATCTGTGCCGAAAAACATTGTATCGCCCATGGAATCCATGTGCATTGCCCACGACATACGAAAATCTAGTGCAATATCGCCCTCGAGCCTGATAAGCGCCACGGAAAAATCGTCCACGCTAAAGTTTTTGGAATCGTTAAAATATTTGGGATTTTTGCCGAATTTATCCGAGGCGTACGCCGAAACCGTCAGCGGCTTGGGATATTTTATCGCCGACAGCACCATATCCAGCGAATAACAGCCGATGTCCGCCAACGCACCCACGCCCGAAAGCTCTTTTTTAATAAAAGTGCCGCCTGGTATGCCGCGCCGCCGTCCGCCGCCCGTTTGAATATAGTAAACATCGCCCAAAATGCCGCTACCCACAATATCCCGCACTAAATCCATGTTGGGGTCGTAGCGGGGCTGAAAGCCGATTGTTAGTATTTTTTTGTGCTGTTTGGCGGTTTTGTACATTTTTATCGCATCTTCCAGCGTTACCGACATTGGTTTTTCGCAAAGTACGTGCAAACCTGCCTCTATGGCGGCGATGGTACATTCTGCGTGGGTTGTGTTGTAGGTGCAAACGCTAACGCCGTCCAATTCCAACGCTAGTAAATCTTTGTTGTCGTCAAAGGCTTTTACGTCCGTTAAACCTGCGTTGTCAAAAAATTTGCGCGCCTTGCCTTTCACAATATCCGAGCCGCCCACTATCTCAACCTCGCCCCGTTCCTGCAACCGCAAATAAGATTGCAAATGCGCACCAGCTATGCCCCCTGTGCCAATTATGCCAATGCGTAATTTTTTATTTTTACTTTTTGTAGCCATTTTCAAAAACCCTTTCGTTTAATGCAACTTCTGCATTATTTTTTTACTTGCTCAAACAACTTTATTGAAATATCGCAAATTAGGAGGGACGGGCGACCACCTGTGCAAACTTTTGTTGAATCATTGTGAACCAGACGGGACGGGCGACCTGTCTGCCGACAGGCAGGCCGAGGACGGTCGCCCCTACGGTCGGCGTTTTTGTAGGGGCGACCTGTCTGCCTGTCGGCAGACAGG
>WRKK01000303.1 GCA_009782245.1 Defluviitaleaceae bacterium
TACAGGGACGCATATTGTAGGGGCGACCGTCCTCGGTCGCCCGTCCCCTATAAATCGTGCCCCCCTCCCGCCTGTCAGCGGGCAGGTGCCCCGCAATTTTTAGCTATAGTTATACCGCAAAAACCACACAAAAATCCGATGACACAAAAATGTTACTTGACAGCACGATTATCTTGTAGTACAATGATAATCGTGTCATTTTTGGCATTTTAGTTATGGGAGGGGAAGAAATTTGCTAAGTTTCAAAATTCTAAATACCGCCGAAAGTTTCACGAAAAATTTTGCAATTTTTTTACGAAAGAGGGATTTAATTGTTCAAAAATCTTAAAAATTTATTTGCAGTTGCGTTGTTTGCGGTTTTGGCGGTTTCTATTTTGCCCGTGCAAGCACAAGCAGCCGCACCGTCCGCCAATGACACTGTTGTGTCAATACTTGATGTTGTGGGCGAAAACGCCAATATTTTTGCCGCAGACGAGCAGCAGGTAGCCCCGATTGTGGGTTTGAACCTTGCGGACGGCTTTTTGGTAGAAACAGGTTTGTCAACCAATGTGTATATTGGATTTGGCACAGATTCCACATTGAAACTAGATGCGGAAAGTAGCACTACAGTCAGCATAGATGCGAACAACCTAAATTTTACCGTAGATAGCGGGAATGCGTTGATTATCGTATCAGAGGAAGATGCAGGGTTGCAGCTAACCGTTGGAAACCTCGCTATAACAGCCGAAAACGCTACTTTTGTGGCAGGTCATGGCGAAGATTACCATTATATAATCATGCTTGCGGGTAGCGGCGATATTGACGGCACGGCAATAGAAGAGGGTCAAATTGTGGTTCTGCAAGCCGACCAAGCCGACTACATAATAAGCGACATAATCGTGGCAGACCTAACAACGTTTGCATTAAACGAAATAGCCAACAACGCCGCCGATTTACTAGAAAACAGCAGTTTTGTAACCCAAGCAATTTTGACAGAGGTGCAAAGTTTGACAGCCGAGCCAACGCCAGCAGAGCCGACAATAACGCCAACGCCTACACCAACAGCAAATGTCAGCGTTTCTCCAAGACGCAGTTGGAGCGAGGCACAGCAACGTTGGCGGGTTGCCCAAACAATAAGACGCAACCAAGATTGGCTAGAAGAGCAAGAACGGCAAAACAACGCAGAGCCAGCACCAATTGTTGTATTTGTGCCACAGCCAACACCAGCACCAGTGCCAACGCCGCCACCGATAACGACAACGCCGCCAACAACGCCACCACCGACAACGCCAACACCAACGCCAGCACCACCGACAACCACAACGCCACCGACAACACCAACACCGCCACCGACAACACCACCGCCACCGACTACGCCAACGCCGCCGCCAACAACCACAACGCCACCGACTACGCCAACGCCGACACCAACTCCTACACCAACGCCACCGACAACGCCAACACCAACGCCAACACCTGCACCAACATTCCCAGAAGTATTACCAGATAGAATGTTGACACCCGAGGAAAGAGCCGAATGGATTGATATGTGGGTTGCAAACAGCGGAGCGACTGCTTTTGAATTGGAAGTTGTCCACTTTATTAACGAGCATAGAGTTGCCAATGGACTGAATGAATTGACTATTGATAATACTCATATGCAAGCAGGGCGTTTTTATTCTCAAATTCTTATTGACTTAAATTTACCGCTAGGACATGATCAGGGTCCGTATGAGGGTTCGCCAGGTGTAGGGACAGCTTTTGGTGTTCCAGATTCTTTCCGTAATGCAAGCCAATTTTCAGGAATAATGCCGCAACCTCAAGCTGTTGTTAATCAATGGATAAATTCAGAGGGTCATAATGCAAATATGCTTAACGCTACAATTAACTATATAGGCATTGGAAGCATTACTAGCGGAGGGCGTACTGTTACCTATATGTTTGCTACAACAAACCCAAGCACCCCAACTACTTTGCTAGAATCTTTCGGCATTATGCCTAGCGATTTGCCTTTACCTTTGCCCACGCCAATATTGCCACCTAATGAGATAGAGGACGAAGAAATCGACATATCGGAAGAAAGCGAAGACACAAACGAAATATACGAAACCGATACAGGCGAAGACGAAGTAGAACCTAACGAAACCGAAACTGAAAATGAGGACGAAGACAACACAACCATCGACACAGAAGAACCAACTCCTAACGAAACAGAAGACAACACAACAGAAGAAACAGCACCCCCAACTGAAGAAACTCCGCCGCCAGTTGAGGAAGTAGCACCCCCAGTTGAGGAAACCCCGCCGCCAGTTGAAGAGGTAGCACCACCAGTTGAGGAAACCCCTCCACCAGCTGAAGAGGTAGCACCACCAGCTGAAGAAACTCCGCCGCCAGTTGAGGAAGTAGCACCACCAGTTGAAGAAACTCCGCCGCCATCCGAAACCGACAACGCTCCACCAAACGACACACCACCAACCGCACCACCAGAGGAATAACCAAAAAATAGTAATTAAAAATCCCCCAACCCAAAAAAGCGAGCCTGTTGTAAAAGGCTCGCTTTTATCTCTATACTAATTATAGGGGAACGGGCGACCGAGGACGGTCGCCCCTACAAAAACGCCGACCGCCCGCCTGACGGCGGTCAGGTAGGGGCGACCGTCCCCTGCCCGCGGCAGGCGGGTCGGTCGCCTGTTTTCCCGTTCCAATTTAGCCTAAGTGTATGTAGGCGGACGGTCGTCCCTACAACAATCCGTCCACCCGTTTTTTTCTAATAAATCTCTATACTACTAACATTTTACGATAAACCGCACAACGGGCAACCGCAAAAGCCGCCCATTACGCCATTTTCGGCTACTACTGCGTAAACCTAACCGCCGTGCCGTAAACCATAACCTCCGAAGAGCCCTCCATTACTGAAGAAGTCGCATAGCGGACGGCAATAACCGCATCGGCGTTCATGTTTTTGGCTTGTGCAACCATGCGATCGGTGGCAATGCGGCGCGATTCGATTAAAAGTTCGGTGTATTGTTCAATCTCGCCGCCGACCAGAGTTTTCAGCCCTGCCATGAAATCTCTGCCGATGTGCTTGGCTTGTACGGTACTTCCTACAACTCCGCCTAAAACCTCAAAGTTTTTGCCTGGAATTGTGTCAACTGTTACTACTAACATAAAAATTCCTCCTATTCAATCGCCGTTTCCAACGCCTTAACGGTCAATTTTATGCAATCTTCAATATCGGAGAGTGCACACATTTCGTTGGCACTATGCACATAGCGTGTCGCAACCGAGATAACACCAGACGGCACGCCGCTTTTGTTTGCTTGGATTGCTCCAGAATCTGTGCCGCCGAACTCCAGGATTTCATATTGGTGCTTGATATTGGCGGCTTTTGCACAGTCTTCTAAATGCTTGACAATTTTCGGGTGGCAAATCAGCGAGTTATCCTTGATTTTTATCGCCGCACCGCCATACATTTTAGACGGGAATTTTAGTGCCTTTGGCGTATCCGCTGAAATTGTTACGTCAAACGAAAGTCCATAATCTGGGTCGATGCCGTATGCGGAGGTTCGCGCGCCCCGCAAGCCGACTTCTTCTTGTGCCGTAAACACAAAATACATATCGTAAACAGGGGCTTTCAGCTGTTTAAGAGCCTCAATCATAATAAAGCAGCCCACTCTGTCGTCAAGTGCCTTGGACATAAACGCATCGCCCGTGATAACTGGCTCGGTGCAATACACACAAATATCGCCGATTTTTACACGTTTTTTGGCATCTTCCTCGTCTTTTGCACCGATGTCAATGTACATTTTGCTTAGCGACAAATCGTTTGGGTTATCGAGCCGTTCGCTGGCGGCTGTGCCGATTGTCCCGTTCGGGAAGACGAAACGTTGCCCCAAGCATTGATTCGGGCTGTTTCCGCCGATTGTGCTAAAGTACAAAAATCCCTTTTTTGAGATGTAGTTGACCATTAAGCCGATTTGGTCGGCGTGGCCAGCAAGCATAATTTTTTTGTCGCCGCTGCCTTTTTTGTGGGCAATTAAGTTGCCCAAAGGGTCAATTTTGTGGTCGTCAATGAAAGGCTTAATTTCCGCCAAAATCAGCTCCATAACGGCGGATTCTTGGCTTGATGCACCTACTTCGGCACATAGTTTTTTTAGTAAATCTGTGTTCATAGTTGTTGCTCCTTTTTTATTGGGATTCTAGCCAGCTTTCTAGCTTTAATCCTGGTATATTTTCAAAATGATCGGTATATCTCGTTACTAGGATATAATCGTAATGTAAGCACATAAATGCTACTAAAATATCGGTTTCTCCGAGTGTTCTTCCTCTTTTGAATGATTTTGCCCAAAATTGGGCTGCAGGCTCTAACATTGCGGAGTTTAACTCCAAAATCGTACAATCCGCTTTTAGGCGGTCGTATGCGAGTTCTTTTTCAGGAGAGGGAATTGCACAAAATGCCCTTTTTATCTCATAATCCACGATTGACGGAATAATTATCGTTTCGCCCGCATTTTTCAAATCGTTTAGCCGTTTCAAAGCGTGAATATTTCTTCTAAGCAAGCCCCACATTATTGTTTCACTATCTAATCCGTAAGCCATAAGCCCTCCGTGCATCTAATTGTTGAGCGTGCAAAAGCTGAGATGCAGAGTTTGTCGCTAGTATCGTTTGCCAAAATGCTGATTAAATCGCTTACCAGCGGAGCAATAGTTATCGGCGTTTTGGGCGGTTCGCCGTGTTCTTCTATGTGCAAATTTTGGATATATTGCCTTAGTTCTTGCTCAATTTCGCTTGCAGAAACCTTTGGAAGTGGCTCTGGTGGTGGGTCGTCGTCTTCTGCCCAAATTTCGATCATACCACTTATAAACGGCGATAAAACGATTGGCATTTCTGGCGGAACTCCGTGTTTTTTCATGTGATTATCATACACGGACTGTTTGTATTCGTTTGTAAGTTTTTCTATTTTTTCCGCTTTGGTTGACATTTCGCCACGCTCCTTTTATTGTTCTAGCCAATTTTCTGTTTGCAAGCCTGCTATGCGGTCAAAGTGTTGGTCTGTGGTTACTAAAATGTATTCATAGTGCAGACAAGTAGCGGCTATCAAAATATCACATTCTTTTATTTGTGCCCCACGTTTTTTCAAATTTGCCCAAATTTTGGCGGCTTGGTCTAATATTGCGGCGTTCATTTCCAGCATTATACAGTCGGATTTTAAGCGATTGTAGGCAAATTCTTTTTTGGACGATGGAGTGTGGTAAAACCCCCGCTGTACTTCGTAATCCACAATGGACGGGATTGCTATTTTTGCACCTGCCGCTATTTTAGCACGAATCGTACTAAAAGATAAAAAACTTTTTCGTGTCATGTCAATTATGACGTTGCTATCTATTGCGTACTTCATGATACTTCAAGTTCTCTTGCGAAAACCCTTGGAAAAGCCTCTTTGCAAATTTCTTCGTCATCGTCTGCCAAAATATCGATTAAATCAGATATTAACGGCGTAATATCTATTGGCATTTCTGGCGGAACACCGTGTTCTCTTACATGATTATCATATACAAACTGTGCAAACTCGCTCTTCATTTCTTCTGCTTTTGGGGACATTTCGCCACGCTCCTTTTATTGTTCTAGCCAATTTTTTTTGCAAGCCTGTTAGGCGGTCAAAATGTTGGTCTGCTCGCTATACCGTTGCCGCACAAACAAACTCATATCCAGTTCTTCGTCATCGGATTCGTCTAAACGCCTAATCAGTTCGGTTACATAAGGCCCAAAATTGTGCGTTCTCAAAATTCTTTCGTTCTCCTCTTTTTCTTGAGGGGTCATTTCTCTGTATATATCTTGGGTTGACATTTTATCAATCCTTTCTTATCGGCAAGTTTTAACCCGCTACAACGCCAAATCCCGCAAATCCAACGTTAAACCATTTACGGTTGTCAAAACTTTCTTCAGCGATTTATTTTTTTGCCGTTCCGCACCAATCCAACATTCTATGCGGTTGCTGGTTTGCGTTAAATACCAATGTTCGGTTATTGGCGAGGTGGAGTATAAATGCTGCTTAAACAGTTTTTCATTTTTGCCATTTCCCGTTGACCACACTTCTATTACTAAATCGGGGTAGCCTATTACATTCACGTTATTTGCACCTAATTTGTAGGGATTTTTGCTGAAAAGAGCAATATCTGGCACAATAGTAGACAATTCTTCAATTCCCTTTTCACTTATATCGCAATCAACTGGCAACAATTTTGAAGAAGTAGGGTTTGCACGTTCGCCCCAATAAGCCAAACTTAAATCTTCCTTTTTCAAATATGGGCGCTTGGTGTTCAAAGCAAGATAAATTTCTTCATTCAAAGCACCTGTTAATTCTCTATGCCTGTCATTTACAGCCAATGATAAAAATGCCAAATCCATAAAAATTCCCCCTTGTTTGATGTTTGTTACTTCCCGCCAAACTCCGCAACATAAACCCTAACCAACCTTACCAAATTCTCAAAATCGCTTTTGTGCATGGTAGAAACTGGCGAGTGGATATACCGACAAGGCACAGCCAGCCCAATTACTGGCGTTCCTGTTTTTGCCAAGTGATAATTGCGGGCATCTGTGCCGCCCATGCCCGAGCGGCGATATTGCCACGGAATACCGTTTTTTTCGGCAACGGCGATAATTTCGTCGATGTGCTTGCGGAAATACAGCGAACTTCTGTCCATGACCGAGATTGCAGGCCCGCCGCCTTGCGTTGTAACGTGTTCGTGCGGTTTTATGCCGTCTAAATCTGCACCGATTGTACCCTCTAGGTTGATGTACAAATCGGCGTTTACCCTGTTCGCCGCCACCATCGAGCCGCGAACGCCGATTTCTTCCTGTACGCAAAAAATCCCAGTAACCTTGTGCGGAATGTCCGATTTTAGCACCTCGATTATCGTTGCACAGCCAACCCTGTCGTCAAGGGCTTTTGCCTTTATGCGATTATCGCCAAATTCTGTATATTTGCTGTCAAATGCCACAAAATCGCCCAAGTTTACTAGTTTTTCGCAGTCCTCTTTTTTATCGCAACCGATGTCGATGTACAGCGAATTAATCGCAATAGAGGAGTTCGCCTCGTCAGCGGTTTGCAGGTGAATCGGTTTCGTGCCGATAACGCCGAGCGTTCGCTTTTCGCCCACCAAAACCCGCATGGACGGCAACAAACGGCGGTCAACGCCCCACGATGAAAACTTAATTTCTCCGTTGCCCTCGATGTGCCGCACGCATAAGCCGACTTCGTCCATGTGGGCGCTAATGGCTATGTGCTTGCCCGTGGCGTTTTCGTTTTTGACAACTATCAAGTTGCCCATGCGGTCGATTTTTACGCTATCCACAAAGCCCGTCAATTCTTCTTTTATAATGTCGCGAACCTCGTCCTCAAAGCCAGGCAGTCCGCAAGCGGTTGTTAATCTTTCCAATAACATGATTCGCCCTCCAAATTTTGCAAGCTCATTATATAATTTGCAATGAGTTTGCCTGTATTTTCAACGTCTGCAACGTCGATTACCTCGACCGTCGAGTGCATATATTTTAGCGGAACAGAAACAACCGCCGTAATCACGCCGTTTTTCGAGACTTGCACTGCGTACGCATCTGTTCCCGTCATTCCGCTGACAACTTCCACTTGATAGGGCGTGTCGTGCTTTTTGGCGGCTTTTTTGAGTTCGTCCAGCAGCTTGCGGTTGGTGTTTGGGCCTATTGTGATTGCGCCGCCTTTGCCCAGTTCAATGGATTCGTGGTCTGCTAAGCCGTTTGCCTTGCCAAAACCAACGTCAACTATAATTGCGATGTCGGGTTTTATGGTATATGTGGCGGTTTCGCCGCCCAGCCCTGTAACTTCTTCTTGTACGCTGGCAACGCAATAAATATCGGCGGAATGGCTAAAATGCTGCAACGCCTGCAAAGTGTGGTACATAACGGCGATTCCAGCGGTGTTGTCTAGCGCGCGGCCTGTAAGTTTGTTGTTTTGCAGTTCGGCAACGTCCGTGTTTATCGTGATTAAATCGCCTGGCGAGATAATTTCACGGGCTTTTTCCGTGGAAAGCCCCGTATCTATCGCCATATCGGATATTTTTACTGGTTTTTCCATATCGCTGTTACTGGTCAAATGCGGCGGTTTTATGCCAATTACGCCAAAAATTTTTTCGCCCGTTTTGCGGGAATGGATTGTTACCTCTTGGGCAAGAATGGTGCGTTTGTCGATGCCGCCGACTGGCGAAAATTTCACAAAGCCATTTTTGCGGACTTCCGATACTATCATTCCAATTTCGTCAATATGTGCCATTAGCATTACTTTTGGCGGATTTTCGGTATTTGTCATACTTGTAGAAAATCCTTTTTTGTGGGCAATAAAATTGCCCATCTTGTCCACAGAAACGGAAACGCCGTGTTGCTTGGCAAATTCTGCGGATAGAAAGTTGGCTAGTTCGGTCTCAAAGCCCGAAATATGGGAGATATTTCCCATTTGTTTTAGAATTTCTTTGATTTCCAAAGTTGTTGCTCCTTTCGATTTTGCTTATCTAAAATAATTATAGCATAGTTTTTGCAGATTTTCTGCATATTTTTGTAAAAAAAGTAGTGCAAGCAAAAATCACTTAAAGTTCGTTGCTTGCACCACTTTTTGAAACCTTACAGGAGCAGAAGGACTTGAACCCTCGACATCAGGTTTTGGAGACCTGCGTTCTACCAACTGAACTATGCTCCTATGAACTCGCTGTTAAAAACTTGCCAGTTACAAGTTAATAACCTTAGTATATATCAAGTTTTTGCATCTGTCAAGTGCTTTTGAAAATTTTTTTGCAAAAATTTGTAGAAGTGTCAAACATAGGTTACAAAAAAATTTTTTGCTCTAAATTTCGTTATTATTTTCTTGACACTAGCCAACAAAGCGTGTTATAATCTTCTTACTAAAACATTTGGGTAGGGCTTTATTCCAAAATGGGATTTTTGATACGCCTGTGTAGTTTTAGCAGGTTTTTTTCGATTTTCCAAAGTTCCGAAAATGTTTGCTGGGTTGCTTGCGATTTAGCTAATCGGCTGTTCGGTCGTTTTGAAAAATTTACTTTTAAGGGGGAATTTTTATGCGTAATTTTTTGCTTGTCGTTTTGTTTGGTATTTTTATTTTGTCGGGTGTGGTTATTTTTTATAATGCTTACGGTCAGTTTTCCGCCGCCGCTACATCTACCCGTGCCCGTGCTATTTTTCAGGAACTAAACAGCACAGTTGCCGAACCCGCAGATTTTCTACAAACGGCACAAGCCGCACAAACTACACAAACCAGCACCATAAATTTTAACGAGATACGCACCGCTTTTAATAATGACGATATTGTCGCGCACCTGCTTATCCCGAACACTAGCATTGATTACCTCGTTGTTCAAGCCGCCGATAACGATTTTTACTTGTACAACGATATTTGGCAAAATAGATCCAATGCGGGCTGGATATTTTTTGATTATGAGGTGGATTTAGCTAGTGTCAACCAAAACTGGATTATTTACGGGCATAATATGCAACAAGACCACAAATTTCACAGCCTACGCCGCTTTTTGGATTACGATTTTTTCCGCCAAAATTCTATCATCACGCTTACCACCGAAACGGGAATCACGCACTGGCAAATCTTTGCTGCCTACTCTTCTGATATTTCCTTTGCCTACAACACCGTTAATTTTGATTCGCCCGAACAGCGTAATTTTTTGCTAAATTCTTTTGCGGAAAATTCCGTTTTTAGTACAAATTTTGCCGATAATGTTGTTGATTTTAGTCAACCTATTCTTACGCTGTCAACCTGCACCAACATTACCCAAGATACTCGCTTTGTAGTACACGCCGTACTTATTACCAAAGGAGAAGTTTATGAAGAAGAAACAATTAACTAGTTCGCAGATTGCCGCGCTTGCTGGCGTTTCTCGCAGTACGGTTAGCCGTGTTATTAATAATTATCCTAATGTGCCAGAAGCCACTTTTAATCACGTTTCCAACATTATCAAAGAAAACAACTACTATCCGCATTTATCTGGTCAGATGTTGGCTGGCAAAAAATCTAGCACAATCGGCTTATTTTGGGTAAAAGCCAGCTTGCCCGCAACAGAAACTACGCACCACAACGCCAATATTTCGCAAGATTTACTCTCTACTTCCTACCTTGTCCACGTTATAGAGGCCGCCGCTAACCAAAATTACCTAACGCTTACCTGCATTTTGGACGACCTAACTTCCGCCAATAATACGGAGCACGTTAGCAAAATGTTTCAGCAGGGCCGCATAGATGCTGGGATTTTTATCGGCGTAAACAACCAAGAGCCGCTTATCGAAGAACTTATTACCCAAGGTTTTGTTTGCGGAATTTTTAACCATTACATTCCAAACTGCAGCCAACCCAACCGCATTACGGTTAATTATGAATTGGATATTGGCGAAAAAATTATTAGCTACCTTTACGACCTAGGGCATAGAGACATTGCGTTAATTCACGGAAACCCCAACCGTTTTGCTTCTGACAACCGTGAAAAAAGTTTTTTAGCCGCATTGCACAAATACAATTTGCCCATTAAACCAGAATGGCAAGTTCGCGGCGATATTTATCAATCTACGGGCTATTCGGCGGCTAAACTTATGCTGACCAACTTAATTGATAACAACCTAAAATTGCCAACCGCCATCTGCGCCAACAACGATGCTGTTGCTTTCGGCACTTATCAAGCCCTTAACGAACTTAACATTAAAATTCCGCAACAAATTTCCGTTACGGGCATTGACGGTCATTCGCTCCCTGTATCGCCCTCGCTTACTACTTATGCTTTTGATTACTTTGCAATTTTTAACTTTTTGGTAGAAAGGACTGTTTTGGCCGCCACTAGCGGAGCGGCGGGGGAATGGTACAGAAAAGACCATTTTGCAAACACCGATAACACTTATCCCACCAACCTTTTTGCCAACGGCACTCTTGCCATTGGCTGCAGCTGTGCAAAACCCGCAACCAGCGGCAACAAAATAGCCCCTAGCTGATTAGCTAAGGGTTATTTTTTTATGTGCAGGCAACTGCAAAACCGTGGGGGCGGCGGTTAGGTGATAACATTAACGTAGGGGCAGACAGTGGGGGGTTCACAACGGGCGACCGAGGACGGTCGCCCCTACAGGCGGGATTTGTTGGGGATACAACGGGCGGATTGGTTGGGGGGCAAAACGGGCGACCGAGACGGTCGCCCCTACAAAAACGCCACCCGCCCACCTGACGGCGGTCAGGTAGGGGCGAACG
>WRKK01000304.1 GCA_009782245.1 Defluviitaleaceae bacterium
TTACCGACATCAGCCCGCTTGCGAACCTGCCAAATTTGAGCAGCGTACATTTAAGCTACCATGCGGGAATGGATTTATCGCCGCTGCAAAACGTCCCGCCGCAAGTGCCGCCGCCCACCCGCCTGCCGGACGGGCAGGCCGCCGCACCACCCGCCAATCCGCACCCTTTCGCCGTCGCCTTGTCAGAGTTTTTTGTCAACCTCACAACCTCGGGCGGCAGTTTTTGGGATATGCCGTACAGTTATCATGCGGCGTGGGTTGACATTGACGGGCGCGGTACGCTCGGCGTGTTGGCAAGCAGGTGGTTTTTTGACGGCGACAGGCCGCCCCGCCCCTCGCATTGGGGTTCTATCAGCACACGCCCCAATTTTGAGCAGCGATTATTTTTTATGCACGACAATCAACTGCAAGAAGTGGATTTGTGGTCGTTGGCCGCAACGCCGTCTGGGCGGCTTGTGAAGATAACTGCGGACGGCATATGTGATATGCTTGTTACAACGTACACGCCGCTCGACCTCGTGGACGGCGAATTGACGGGCGTGAAATCCGTGATTATCGCCGAGTTTACTCGGGAGGAGAATTGGTACGCCGTGAATTATCATCATATTGACGGCAATCTTTGGCGAGATTTTGAGCAGGATAGGGAAATCACGTCCGAGGAATTTCACGAAATTATGGCACGGTACGGCTTGCACGGGGCTGGTGCGGCGTGGCGGCTGCCGAATGCTGCTTATGAGATTTTGGGAATGTCGGCGGATTTGGCGGAAACGCCGCTCAATGTCGCCCAATCCAAGCAAATTTCCCCCGCAACAAATGTCCGCTTTCTAAGGGGAAATTTTGGCGGACACTCGGGGCACGTTTGGGAAGAGGCGATGCCGTTTGAGATTTTTATGAGGGATTTTGCGGCGGAAAGCGAAAATTACCAATATTTCTACGAATTTAACCTCACGCACCCGCACGGCGGCATGACACCGTGGCACACCCCCGAGGATTTTTGGGATTTCTCGGATTGGACGATTGGCTTTCTTCAGCCAAATATCGCCGTTTGGCACTCTCATGTCGCCGTCCTTTTTGATACCGCCGTACAAGATTTTCAATTTGTCGTAATTGACCATTTTCCCGAAGAAACGGGCAATCGTTTTTTCATAGACGAGGTGCTGTTTTCGGCGGAGACGCTACCCGCAAATCAGCCTTTTTTTACCAGTTGGCCGATGTTGAAACACGTGCCTATGCGGGCTGTAACTTTCGTTGACGAATTTGGGGCGGCTCGGGTGCTGACAATTTTGGATAATTTTGTCGGCGGAGATGTGCCGTCTTGGGGGATTTTTGAGTTGGAGGTGGCGGAATGAGAATGGGCAGGTTGATTTTGGCGGGGTTGCTGGCAATTTTGCAGCCACCCCAAAATTTTTGCTTGCCTTTCCAATTTTTCCACAAAAAATGGGCGGTAAATCCGCCCTATATTACCCAAATTTTCATGCCTACAGCATTTATCTATAAAATTCATTAACATTCATTTTTGCAAACCAATGTCAACCCTAAAATTCAACATACTGCTCCCTATCAGCCCCAACAGAAACATAACTAATAGGACAACCAACCGCATTTTCAATAAACCGAACATACTCCAAAGCGGCGGCGGGTAATTCAGTTTTAGCCCGACAAGCGGAAATATCCGTTTGCCAGCCGTCTAAATATTCATAAACGGGTTTTGCCTTTGTAAGTGCATCTCCTGTAGTAAATTCGGCTGTTTGCACCCCGTCAATTTCGTACGCAACGCAAACGGGAATTTTCTCCATATAAGAAAGCACGTCCAGTTTTGTTAGGGCAATCTCTTTTGCACCTTGCACTTGCACGCCGTAACAGCTTGCAGGCACATCAAATGCACCAACCCGCCGTGGGCGGCTTGTGGCGGCTCCGTATTCGCCGCCAGCCTCGCGCAGGGCGGTTGCCTCTTCGCCGAACATTTCCACCACAAACGGGCCTTCGCCCACGCAACTAGAATACGCTTTCATAACGCCGATAACGCTGTCCAACTGTGCACCTGGCAAACCCGCACCAATCGGCGCATACGCCGCCAAAGTTTGCGACGAACTTGTGTACGGATAAATCCCATAATCAATATCGCGCAATGCACCCAGCTGTGCCTCAAACATAACTTTTTTGCCGCTGGCAACCTCTTTTTGCAGATAATTTGTTGTGTCAATAATGTAGGGCTGCAGCTCTTTGCCGAATTCTAGCAGCCAGTTTAGCAAAATATTTTTTTCGATATAGCTTGCCCCGCCGTATCCCGATAAAATAATAGTTTTCCATTCTAAAATATCCAATAATTTTTGCTTTATTGTGCCAGGATTTAGCAAATCGCACATTCTTAAGCCTTTTTTCATATATTTATCGCCGTAAACTGGAGCAATTCCACGGCGCGTCGAGCCGTATTGTTTGTCTTTTAAGCGTTCTTCTTCCAAAATATCCTGCTGTTTGTGGTACGGAAAGCAAATAAAGGCTTTATCACTAATTTTCAAATTTTTGGGCGATAATTCCAAACCGCTATCTTTTAAGGATTTTATTTCGCCGCATAAATGTTCTATGTCAATTACCATGCCGCCGCCCATGACGTTTACTGCGTTATCCCGAAAAACGCCAGACGGTAGCAAATTAAGTATAAACTTGCCTTTGTCGTTTATTACGGTATGCCCTGCGTTGTTGCCGCCTTGATACCTGCAAATAATATCGTAATCTGCCGATAACAAATCTACCATGCGGCCTTTGCCCTCATCGCCCCAATTTATACCAACTATTGCTGTTAGCATTACATCATTCCTTTCGTATCATATCATAAATTCAAAAAATCAGCCAAAAATCAATGTTGCCGCCATAAGTGCCGCAATTATTTCTGGGAAAAGTTGCGTATAATTGTTGCGGTCGATTATTGCGAAATTTTCGCCATCGCCAGGATTAAGCGATAAGCCCGTTCCGCCGTTATCCCACCAAATGACGGGCATATTGCGGTTTGCCGCCTCGCTTGCGAAAAAATACGCCCAATCCGCGCGGGATTCCAAGTTGTCCCGATTAACCGCGCCCATTTCGCCAATAATTACGGGGATTCCGTTGCTGACAAATTCGTTATAAGCCAAATCTAATCCCCATAAAACTTGATTGCGATCGTTGGCGTTGTCGGGGCTCCAGGTTTCAACGCTGTTTTCGCCCACGTGCAGGGCGAAAAAATACGGTGCATACGTGTGCAACGATACGATTATCCTGTCCGCAATAGTATCGGTCGGCAACACAAAATCGGAGAAAGCCTCCTCGGATATTGCGGCAGCATGAGTTGGCACCATTAAAATGCGATCGGCATTATTGCCGCCACTTGCCCGTACAACGTCCACAAATGCTTGGTTCATAATGTTGATATTGTGGCGTTCTTCGGGCGTTCCGCCTGTCCATTCGTTGGGGCTGCCGGGCGTTCGTGGTTCGTTTAAGCCCTCAAAAATCAACATATGGCTGTAATCCCGAAACTCGGCGGAAATTTGCTCCCAAATTGTGGTGAAAGCGTGCAACGATTCGTCCATTCCATCGTCCAAAAATGTGAAAATTCGCTCATCGTGGTGCGTGTTGAGAATGACCACCATGTTGTGCTGCAAGCCGTAATGAATAACCTCGGTAATGCGTTCAAACCAATCGGTGCGGATTGTGTAATTTTCGTCCGCCAGCATTTTGTGCCACGAAACAGGCACGCGCAAGATGTCAAATCCCGCATAATGAACGGTTGCAATCGCCTCAAACGTGGTTATTGGGTTGCCCCAAATTGTCTCCAGCTGCGTGGGCGACATTGTAAACATTGCATCGTCCCAAGGAACAGCGTCAAAAGTGTTGCCCAAATTCCAGCCAACACGAATGTTGTCGATTAAATCGTGAGCATCGGCAAAAGTACGCTCGTGGATAACTCTGTCTTCCGCTGGAATGTAGATAAATTGCGGTTCGGCGGGTAAATCGGGCTCTGGCTCTGGCTCGATTTCTGGTTCTGGCTCGGGTTCGGCGGGTTCGTCTTGCAAATCGGGCAAATCGGGTTCAACGGGCGGCTCTTGCACCAAATCTGAAACATCTATAATATTTGCCCCGCTGGAATCCGTAGCATCATCGGAATCTCCGCAAGCTACCAAAAACAGCATGGTCAGCATTGTTATTGCAAAAATGACAACCTTAAAATATTTTTTCATAAAAAAACCTCCTTATTTTGATACCTTTGCATTATAACACTTTTATTGGAACATTTCAACAAAGTCTTTTTCGGTTATAATTTTTACGCCCAGCTGGTGGGCTTTTTGGTTTTTGGAAGATGTCGAAGCGGCGTTATTGTTGATTAAATAGGACGTTTTGGCGGATACGCTGGCGGTGCATTTTCCGCCGTGCGTTTCAATTTCAGCTTGCAGGGCTTTGCGATTGGCGAAAATTTCGGTATTGCCCGTTATTACAAAAACCAGCCCGTGCAATTTGCCCATTTTTTGGGAGTTTGCAGATTGTTCACTTTGAGCTATTTGCAAAATTTTTGCCAAATTTTCCACTAAATTTACGTTGTTTTCGTTGGAAAAATAAACGCACAAACTATTTGCGATTGCATCGCCAAAACCCTTTATTTGCAACAATTCTTCCATGTTATTGGTGTTGTTTTTATCGGAAGATTTTATTGCGGAAATTATTGCCGAAAGGTTGCCAAAATGGTTGCACAGCAGTTTTGCATTGCTTAAACCCACGTGTTTTATGCCCAAGGCAAAAATAAAGTTTGGCAGGTTGACATTTTTCGCCCGTTCAATGGATTTTGCCAGGTTTTCAAAGGATTTTTGTCCAAAACCGTCCATTTGCACAATTTTTTCTTTGTAGCGTTGCAGGTTAAAAATATCGGTGTAATCGTTGATAAAGCCGTTATTCAGCCATTTTTCGAGCGTTTGCTCTGATAAGCCTTCTATGTTCATTGCATCACGACCGCAAAAATGCACCATCGAGCCCAATAATTGCGCCGAACAGTTGGGATTTAAGCATAGCAAAAATTCGCTTTCTATTTCGGTTTGGTCGATTATTTCTGATGTTTCTGTTGTTTGTTGCGTTTGTTCGTTTTGTGCAATTTGCCCAATTTGTTCAATATCAAGTTGCTCGATTTGTGCAATTTGTTCAACCTGTTCAGTCTGTTCAACATTTTTGGATTTACGTTTTTTGGGCTTAACAATTTTTTGTATTATTTCGGTTGGACTGCCGCAAACGGGGCAATATTGCGGAATTTCCACGGTATTACTTTTGGTCAAATTTTCGGCAACCTGCGGAATAATCATATTTGCCTTGTAAACGGTAATTGTATCGCCCTCGCCCAGTGCAAGCCGCCGAACAATGCTAATATTGTGCAAACTGGCTTTGTTTACGGTTGTTCCCTCCAGCTCGACAGGCTCAAAAATGGCGACAGGGTTAATAAGCCCAGTGCGGGACGTATTCCAATCGATGCGTAAAAGCGTGGTTTCAAGCTGTTCGTCTTCCCATTTGAACGCAAGCGAATCCTTTGGAAATTTTGAAGTTGCTCCCAAAGACAAGCTGTAGGCGATGTTGTTGTAAGTTATCACAAGCCCGTCCGATGGAACGCCCAATTTTGGCAGGTTTTGCTTTAGTTTGGCTATATCTTGGGCGATTGTTGCTGCGGTTGTAAGTTGATATTCCGCAACGTCAAAACCTAGGGTTGACAAAAATTCTAGTTGCTGGGATTTTTCGGTATTTTCAGAACTTTTCAAATCAGCCAAATCCGCAAAATCCACCATAGAAAACGCATAAAAATGCACATTGCGATTATCCCCCGTATTATCCAACTGGCGAACCGTTCCGCTACAAAGGTTTCGGGGATTTTTGTATTTATCTTCGGGTTTTTCGATGGTTGCGTTAATTTTTTCAAAATCGTCGTAAGTGATAACCGCCTCGCCACGCACCAACAGCCGCTCGGTGTACGGAATCCGCAACGGGATATTTTGGAACGTACGCACATTGTGAGTAACATCTTCGCCAACCAAGCCGTTTCCACGGGTTATTCCGCTGACAAGTTCGCCGTTTTCGTATATTAATGCAATGGTCAAACCGTCCAGTTTCCAGGAGATAAGCCCTGTGTTTTCCGCTAAAAAGTCGGCTATTTTGTCAACCTCTTTTGTTTTGTCCAGCGACAACAGCGGCACTTCGTGCTGAATTTTCGCCAAATTTTTTGCGGGAAAATATCCTACAGAAACAGTAGGGCTATCGGACATTTGCAGTCCCGTAGCCCTTTCCAGTTCCTCTAATTCTGCGTATAGTTTGTCGTATTCTAAGTTGGATATAATTTCGGTGTTATCTTGATAATAGGCTTTTGCGGCTTGTTTTAGCGATAAATTAAGGGTTTTCATGCGGTTTATCTGTTCTTGCAAATTTTGCGAATTTTGCAAATTTTGTGTATATTTATTCATTTTTTCCATTTTGCACTAAACAGCCACAAAAGCGTTTTGTTTGTGGGATTTATAGGCAGCGACCATCATTTCCGTTAATTCGATTGCATCTTGCATACCAAAAATAATTTCTTTATCGTACAAAACGCCGTCCACAAACTGCGAAATGGGATCTGGCAAGGATTGCGGCAATTCGTTTGGCGTAACAAAACCGCCAAAACCCGCCGTTGTAACCTTTGGCGAGCAAAGCGAAACTTTGTTGCCGTTCACAATAAAAGTGCCGTCCGTGCCGTACATTTCCAGCATAAATGGGCTTGCACCCGAAACAAAGCCCGTCTCGGAGATTGCGATTGCGCCGTCGGCGTATTTCATAACAGAAACGGCGTTATCTTCCACGGCGTGATCGGTTACTTTTGTGAAAGCGGACGACATTTCGGCGGGTTTGCCCATAAGCCAGCGAATAAGGTACATTGGGTGCGCGCCGAGGTCTATCATTGCACCGCCGCCGCATTGGGTTTCATCGTAAAAATGGGACGGCAGCCAATTTGCACTCGCGCCGTTGTGGGCGTTTCTTACCCTAAAAAGGGTAATTCTTCCGAGGATTTTATCTTCCACCACTTTTTTCGCCAATAAATTATGTGGAAATGTGCGGTGCGGGAACGAGATACAAAATTTAACGTTATTTTTTTCAACGGCGGATTTAATCGCCTCGCAATCCTCAATGGAGAGTGCCAAAACTTTTTCGGTGAAGATGTGTTTGCCAGCATTGGCGGCTTTTACCATAACTTCACGGTGCATATTTGTGGGAGCGTTCACACAAACAGCGTCAACATCGGTGCGCGCCAGCAGTTTGTCTAAATCGGGTTCAAAATCAACAGAAAGTTCGGCGGCAAACTTTTTGCCATTTTCGGGGTTTTCGTCCCAAACGGCGGTAACTGTGGCATCTTTGCGGCGGTTTATCTGCTGGGCGTACCCGCCCGCATGAACGTGCCAACTGCTTAACATTGCTATTTTTAACATAATAAACTCCTTATTACAGGAACTATCGCTGTTTTTTTGGATAATTCCAACTTTGTTTTTTTGACAATGAAAATTATATTGTAATATGTGGGTGTTGTCAAGAAAATTTTTTTGGGAATTTTTTGGTGTTGTTTTTTATAAAATTTTTGTTGAATTAGGTTAAATTGAAATATTTGGTGGATTTGTTGACAAATTTAGGTTCGAGTGCTATAATGAGATGTAGTGAAATATATTAAAGGGGGGTAATTAATGTGATTATTGCTGAACCAAAAAAATATACCTATGAAGAAATGAAAAGGGAGTTTGATGGTAATTGCGTATGTGCTGAAGTTGTTGAAAGAGACGAGCGTAATTGGATGAAGACAGGAATTGTTCTCATAGTCGCTCCGATGATGGACACAGTACTTGAAGAGGCTCAACTGTTGGAAAAGCAGGGGAGCAGAAAACCTTTCTCTACGTGGTCGTATGAAAATTTTGTAGGGTTTCCAGACGGTATATTTACAGGGATTGTGCACGTAGTGCCGCATGAAGATGATTAAATTAAATTTTATTTTGGAAGAACCCAAAAGGAGGTAACAACATGATTATTGCTGAACCAAGAAAATACACATACGAAGAAATGAAAAGGGAGTTTAAGGGTAATTGCGTATGTGCGGAAGTTGTTGAAAGGGACGAGCGTAATTGGATGAAGATTGGAATAGTTTTGATAGTCGCTCCAATGATGGACACAGTGTTTGAAGAGGCTCAACTGTTGGAAAAGCAGGGGAGCAGAAAACCTTTCTCTACATGGTCGTATGAAAATTTTGTAGGGTTTCCAGACGGCATATTTACAGGGATTGTGCAGGTGGTGTCGCATGAAGATGATTGAATTAAATTTTACTTTGGAAGACACAAAAATGCTATCCAAAGTTTCGATAACAAAACCTAACAAAATTGACGAAGAATTGACTCTTATTATTGATTGCGGCTGCTCTATGACCACTATGACCCCGCAACTATTCCAAAGGTTAGGTTTCCCAAAAAAGGACGAATCCCCCATTACAATTTACGGCATAAACAGCGAGGAAAAAGGCTTTTCAACGTTAATCCCGTCGTTCAAATTGGGAGCAGTAGAATTAGGCGAAATAAGAGTTGCCGTAGCCAATATGCGCCCCGAATACCAAAACAGCATTTTATTGGGAATGAACATTCTAGGCTGGTTTGATTTTGGTTGGCAAATGCGAACAAAAAGGATTTATATGTACCCCAGAAATTTTGCCGATGCTAATTATATTCAAGAGGGGTTTAGGCTGAAAAATCCCAAAACTAAATTGTTGGCTGCTGAAGTGGACGATGTGTAACAAAATCATGTATTATAATTTTAAGTTTAACGAAAGAGGTTAAAAGCCATGAATAAAACTGCAAAAATTTATTTAGAAGAAGATTTTTTAGTATACGCTTTAGGCAGCCTAGAACTGCGTATACCTTGGAATTTTAAGGATACGTATCCTGTGGGAATAGAATCTGTTTCTTTAGGTCATGTTCAGCTAAAATTGGCAAATGGAGAAGTTGACGGGTTTGCTACAAATGCCTTTTTGAGCAGTTTAAGGTTGCCCGAGCAGACTGATATTGTTAATGCGGAGGTTATTTTATGACATTAAATCAAGTGGCGAATGATTCTTATTTTTGTACTCATGGTTTCGCTTTTGTTTATGAGGGAAAAACGGACTTTAACGTTCCAAAAGTGCTTGTTTATTGCACGGACGATTTAGAGCAGCGTACTTTGCTTTACATAAAACGCAACGAGGCGGCTTTAATACGCACTACTATAAAAAACTCTTTATCACTTAAAGTGCTAAAAAGTTTGCTGGTACAGGATTTTAACATAATACAGGAGGTTTCGTATGCCGAAAATTTTCAAAAATAAAGTTGCGGGATATTTCCTTTATTTTGACTCCTCTTGTTTGGAAGAGCCAGCACATTTGCATACTAGCGAATCGCCCAAATTGATATATGCTGGAAATGCTAAAATTTGGGTATTTCCTGACGGCAATACAAAAATTCAGTACGCAGGAGATGTTCCAGAAAAATCCTTGCGTTTAATACAGGATTATTTGAGTAACCATTACTTGGAATTTTTTGAATTGTGGTCTAAGAAGAAAACGCCTTTTGAAATATTGGGGTTTGATGACAGAACGTTTACTCTGGCTGATATTGAGGAAATACAGCGACAGCAGCAGGTTATGTTAGATCAACTTGAAAAGTAAAAACCCCTTTGCAAACATCGCCCACAAAGAGGTTAATCCAACTATCCACTAATTGTTATTGCATTGCCCGTAAAAGCGTACTATCCTTGTCATCGCAAGTATATTCCCAAAACATAATTCCCTTTAGCCCTTTAGTTTTTACATAGTCAAACTTTGCCTTAACAGAGCGCGGGTCGTCAAAGGTTATAAATTCTTTGGTGTTTTCGTCAAAGGCGTAGGCGGCTTTGGCTTGGTCGTCGTATTGTACGCCGCCTGCTTTTTCGGCACGTTCTAAAGCATCGGCATAGCCGCCCGTCCAGGTTGGAACTTCGCCGTTAAATGGCGTGTCTAAGCCGCTTGCTCCTGCAAAAATTCTGGCGTAAAATGCCGCACCCAAAACTAGCTTATCCAACGGAACGCCCGCCGCTAAATATAAGTTTACTGCCTTGTCGCCGTACATACTGTTGCTGTTGGGCGATTCGTATAGTGCTGTGTGGTGGCACGTGTGTCGGCGGTTCGTTAGGTCGCGGGTCATGTCATAGGTCATCAAGTTAAAGAAATCCAGTAAATTTACCAGTTTATCAATCTCCAAATTATCTATGCAGCCCTGAAAAGCCCCAGCCGCCATTGTTATTAGCTTGTCTTTGCCCAGTTTGTTTCGCAACGATTGCACCCACGCTGTAAAATTTTCTTTGTCGGCGGGTGAGTGGTCTATTCCAGCCGCACCTATTCCTGGATATTCCCAGTCAAGGTCGATTCCGTCAAAACCGTAATCTTCCATTATGGCAACTAGCGAACTGGATAACTTTTCAATACCCTCTGGCGTGGAACAAGCGTCAGAAAAGCCGCCAGCGCCCCAACCGCCAACCGATAATACTGCTTTTATACCTTGCTTATTTTGCATAAATTCTCGTACTTTGTCGGCGTTCTTCCAATGGGCAACGCTACCCAATCCGTCTTTTACCACGGCAAACGAAAAATTAACGTGCGTTAATATTTTTTCATCGCCGCTCCTAAGGCCGTCAAAACGACCTTCTCCGATATAACCTGAAATATACATAAAATTCTCCTTTTGCCGCACAGAATCAACACCCTTGTTGTGCGGTTGTTGTTTATATAGTAACATTTTTGTTGCGGCTTGTAAAGTTTTTTTGTGAAAATAATTTTTCGCCAATTTTTTCACCAATTTTTTTCCAAAAGAAAGCAGAGCAAAAAAATTATTGCTACTGCAAGATAAAAATGCTACAATAGCGATATAACCTTACAAAAGGAGTGTTTTGCTTGAACATAAAAAAATTGCTAAACGAAATTAAGCCCAAACCGCCGTGCGAGACTTGTTTGTACAAATTGGGCATGATAAAATATGTGGTTAGCCCTTGCCCCGCTTGCAAGGCGAATGGCTACAATAATTATGCGGGATTTTTAGGGGATACACGCAACAGCGACGATACGCCGCAACGGGATTAACAGTAAAATTTCCAAAAAACCGAAAAGCCGCAAGATATTACCAAAATATCCTGCGACTTTTGCCTAAACTATAATACTAAAAAATTAGCGGGTCAAGGGGCGCGCTCCTTGCGGGGTCAAGGGGCGCGCTCCTTGCGGGGTCCAGGGGCAGCGCCCCTGGCGGGTGTGGG
>WRKK01000305.1 GCA_009782245.1 Defluviitaleaceae bacterium
ATTTGCTGTGTTTGCAACGTTTTGCGGATTTTGCGGATTTTGCGGATTTATTCCATTGGGCAAATTTTGCAAATTTTGTGCAGAATTAGCACTATTTACGGTTGACAAGTTGGCTGGCTCTGGTTTGGGCTGACCTATACTGTTGAACAGTTGCAATAAATTTTGTTGCAAGGTTGCATCTTTTAATTGTGCGATACTTTCCAAAAGGGTTGTTATTTGCTGGTTTATCTGACCCGTCCCCTGCGAAAATTCCGCTAAAATGCTGGCGTTTTTTGCGGTAACGGGAATATTATTTTGCAACAAAAAAGCGGCTCGGTCAAGGTTGGCTGTCATTTTAAGGGCTTGGTGCATTGCGGCAATATTTTCTTTAGTAAGCGGCAAGCCCGAATCCAGCATATGCAACAACATTTGCACATTTTCTGGACTAGCTTTGTAGCCGTATAATTGCAAAGTATCCGCCAATAGTGCCATTTTGGATTGCGGAACAGTAACGGCTAAATCGGCGGGTAAATTTGGCAGATTTGGCAAATTGGATAAATTTGGCTGATTTGGCTGATTATTTTCTGGCAATGTTTCTGGTTGACTTGACTGTAAGCCTTGCAAATTTTGTGCATTTTGCATATTTGGGTGTTGCTGTATAATATCCATATCCATGTTCAAAATTCCTCTAAAGTAAGCCCAACGGGGCAATGGTCGGATCCCAAAACTTTATCGTAAACCGCAACATTTTTAATAAGATTTTTCAGCAAATTGGAGACCACAAAATAATCTATCCGCCAGCCCGTGTTGTTGGTTCGTGCGTTGGAAATATACGACCACCAAGTGTAAATATCGGTCATATCGGGATTAACATGGCGAAAAGTGTCGATAAAGCCAGCATTTAGCAGTTCGGTAAACTTGTTGCGTTCTTCTGGCGTAAAGCCAGGTGTTTTGTGGTTATTTTTGGGATTTTTCAGGTCAATTTCCGTGTGAGCAACGTTCAAATCGCCGCAAACGACGGCGGGTTTTTTCAACGCCAGTAAATACGCCCTAAAAGCGTCTTCCCATTCCATACGATAGGCAAGGCGAGTGAGTTCGCGCTTGGAGTTTGGCGTGTAGACGGTTATAAAATAAAATTTGTCAAACTCTAGCGTTATAATGCGGCCCTCGGTATCGTGCTGCGGGATTCCCATGCCGTAACTTACCGAAAGCGGTGCAATTTTGCTAAATATCGCCGTGCCAGAGTAGCCTTTTTTGTCGGCAGAGTTCCAAAATTGTTGATAGCCGTTAAAAGTAAAATTGGCTTGTTCGCGGTTCATTTTAATTTCCTGCAAGCCGATTATGTCAAAATCTTGTGCGTTAAAAAAATCCATAAAGCCCTTTTTCATACACGCCCGCAAGCCATTAACATTCCAAGAACCCATTTTTATTAGTGTTTTCATAGTGTGTACCTACTTTTATTTTTAGAGTAGCACATATTTTTGGGTTTGTCAAATAAAATTTGCTTGTGTTGGCATTTTTTGTTAAAATATTGATAAAAATTAGAAAAAGTTAGAGGAGTGCTGTAAAATGGCGAAAACGCAGGAAAATTCCAAAAAATTATTTGTAGGATTTGACGGTTGCATTGACACACTTGCAAAGGCGGTAAAAAGCCGAGATTCCGCCAATAATACCGCTTATTTTGATACAATAGCCAGTTTTGGCGAATATTTATGCGGGCAAGCGGGCAAAAGCTGTGCAATAGAACTGGATATACTGGACAAAAAAATAGGCGGCAATGCCCCGTTGTTGTCCATGGGTGCGGCGGCGCTGGGTTTGGACGTTACTTGTTTGGGAATGTTTGGCGTTCCGCAAGACGAAATGTTTTCCAAAATGGCTAATATTCAGCGGTACAGCTACATGGAGCCAGCCGCCGCAACAATTTTGGAGTTTAACGACGGCAAGGTAATAATGGCATCTAGCGTACCGAGTGCCGAAAATGCTTGGCGTGAAGTTTGCAGGGCAACAGAGGACGGCGGCGGCATTACAAGTATCGTCCAAAACGCCGATATTTTAGCCCTGCTTAACTGGAGCGAGTTGGCTTTTTCGCAACAATTTTGGCAGGAAGTTTTGGCAATACTTGCGAAATCGCCCAAAAAGCCCGCCGAAAGGCATATTTTGTTTGATTTATGCGATTGCACACGCAAAACGGCAGAAGAAGTGGTTGCGGTGCTTGGCTTAATTGGGGAATTTTCGCAATATTGCACAACGGTGCTTAGCCTAAATTCAAACGAATCGCAAGATGTCGGCAAAAAAATTGGCTTTACAATCAGCCAAAATGCTGAAAACGACAACAATCCCCACAAAAAATTTATGCAGCACCTCCGAGATACATTTAACATTAACGAAATTGTGATACACACGCCAAAGTGCAGTTTTGCCGCAAACAACGTCAGCTACCACAAACAGCCCACGGCGTACATAGAAAAACCGCTATTTTCCACGGGGGCTGGCGATAATTTTAATGCTGCTTATTTGTACGCTGTTGCTATTGGGTTAGGCTTGCAGGAGCGGCTGGCGTTTTGTAATAAATTTGTTCATGGTTATATTAGCATGGGCGGGTATGCGGGGTTGGTATAGCTAAAAAACATTGGTTTTACAGGAAAAATTTGCCCAACAAAAAACTTGACAACTGCCAAAACATCTGCTACTATAATCCTAGGAGGTGGAAAAATGGCAAGCGTAGACAAAATTATTGAAAAAATGCACCGCCAGCCAAACGGAATCCGTTACGAAGAGGGCAAAAAAGTTTTGGAACACAACGGCTACAAAGTAACCACGCAAAAAGGCTCTCACAGAAGTTTTAGAGATGCCGCTGGCGACCTCGTAACAATAAAAGAAGAAACTCCCTTGCATAAGCATTATGTAGCCAAAATTCTTGCTAGAGTTAAATCCTAGTTGTTGCTTGCCAAAATTTTATGATAACCAATACAAAAAAATTAGATTATTATATGCAGTTGCCATACACAAAAATCGCAACTTTTTGCGATGATGAAAGCGGCAAATATTACATTAGCGAAGTTGTCGAGTTAAAAGGCTGCTCCAGCACGGGGGATACGGCAAACGAAGCTCTGGAATGTTTGCAAGAAGCTATGGAATGTTGGTTGGAATCTGCTATTGCTTACAACGACCCAATTCCAGAGCCAATCAAAACAAGCGATTTTTTTGAAAAATTGTTGTTGCCCTTGCCCAAATTGCTTTATCAAAAAATTACTGAACAAGCCCACGCCGAGGGAATTACCTTAAACCAGCACATTGTGCAAAAGTTAAGCCAATAAATCCAATAAAACAGGGCTTGCCAATCGGTAGCCCTTTTTTTGCCATTAAATTTTACTGTATTTTTGTTTTCCGCAAGCCCTTTGAAAATGCCAAAGGGCTTGCGGCTTGGTTATTGCTTATTGGGTTTATTGGAAAAATCCGACTAGGGCGTATGTTGCGGCAGTGCGTGGGCCGCCTGGAGCGGCAATATCTACACCACGTGGAAAGTTTACATCTATTCTAAGTTGTCGCACACCCTGTACTTGCACCTCAAATGGAATAGGCAAATCTGTAGCCCTTACTTCGTATGTTTGGAGCAATCTCCCATCTCCGCGAATTTCTACGGTTGCATTAAGCTGTGCTGTACCCGATACATGACCAATATATCCAGTAAACAAGCTAAATTCAGCATTTAAGTTGTGAAGAGTAAATGCACCGTTAGCCCCGCCAACCAAAGAACCCCAGTTACCCGAACTAGAATTATAAACTATTACATTTTCGTATGTATTGCCGCCCATTGTAACAGAATCGCTGTTGCGTGCTTGGGCAGCACCAGTATTCCCACTAGCTCCTGTTCTGCCACTTTCATAAAATGGAGCGGCTCTGTGCAGGGGTATTCTTTCACGGGTTGGCTGTGCAACGCTATTACTAGGTGCACCAAAATTCAACGTACTAGTAGCGGCATTCCATTGTGCGTTATCCTGCAAAGCCTGTAAAATAGTATCAACAGGTATAAAAACCGTGCCGTTATAAGTCAACGGCTCAACAATAGCGCCTTGGGCATCTCTGGAAATAATCTCCTGCCCAAAAAGTGTAGTGCGGACATTGCCAAAAATAACCTCTATGGTTTGAGGAGCAGCCGCAAACACGCTTACTGTGCTAAATAATAGCGTTGTTAGCACAATGCCTATTACAATTCCTTGCAATTTTTGTTTCATGTGATAAACCTCCAATTTAGCCTATTTTTTAGATTTTTGCACTTGGCAATAAAATAGGGCTTTTTGTTTATCTTCATTATATATATATATATATAGGGTCAAGCGGGATTTGTGCATATTATCCACAATTTTTGTGCGGGAATTTGAATTGGAGAATATATTTTGTTTTTTTCTTACTGTTTTTAGGTTTTACTGTTGTTTTTACGTGTTTTTGCAATTTGAGTGAAAAAATGCTGATTTTGCGGGAAAAATTTTCCCAACAAAAAAAGGCGACAAAAATCGCCTTTTTTGTTGTCATTGTTAAATCCAAATTCATTTAGAATTTAACCAATCCACCAATTTTACAGTATATTTTGTTGCTCCTTTATGTAATTTTTTAGTCCAAAACCCCCGCCATATGCGGGATTGGCGTAAGTATAAGGTCGGGCATACCGAAGATTTGCTCATAGGAGAAAAAATATCTGTCAACGCTCTCCCAAGGGGGATTTTGTATTGTAGTGGTTTCGCCTGTTTGGTGGTTTATTGCATCGAACGTGAAATCAGCACCGGCGTGTATACCCAAAATGGTAGCCAACGGGGTTAGGTTAAAATTTTCGTCCATAAAAAAATATTCCAACCTTGCCGTATCGCCAGGAGAATGGGCTACTGCCAAAATTAGCCCGTCGTGTTGGTCTTTGAAAAAATTCAAACTATGGTCAAAATTATCCACCGTAATGTACGACCCGTTCGCATACCGCAATAGCCTTGAATTTTCAGGGCCCATCATGCCATAATACTCTATAACCAGCACAGGAACGTTGTTGTCAAAAATATCGTAAATGTGATATAGACGATAAAACGGCGAGTCAAAAAAAGTCCAATGATTTTCTGTGAGGGCACTTATTATATCGCTGTATTCGGCTATGGCCGCCCGCAAGGCTTGTATTACACTTGGCGACAAGCCGCCTGTGGTGGGCGGTGCGGCGGGCGGCACATCTACAACCCCCGCAACGGACTGCTCGATTGCGTGTTGCACTGCCGCCAAAAACGCCCCCGATGTAACCGTTGCACCTGCAAAGTTATCAACATCAGCCGATTGTGCCGCAAGCACGGCGGGTATCAACGCCGCAAAGGCAGGGTCTGCGAAAGAGGGCGTGTCTTCCGAAAAGACCACTTCAACCGCAGTTATAGCGTTATCCGAAAAAACTACTTCCACGTGAATATCGTTGTTCCAGCCGTCTGTGCCAATCCCTAAAAATGTGCCTGTTGTAAATGGTAAAATGTCTTCTGTATCGGCAATCGGCGGCGGGGCGGGTTCTTCTTCGGTTTCTTCGGTGTCTTCGGGATTGGCAAGATTGGGCAATGCGGCGGTTTCCTCAATATTTTCGCTTTCCCCGCTTTCCCCATTTTCCTCAACTTCAGCCAAAAGCAACGGCTCTTCCGCTAAAACAACGGGGGTTGCCGTATCTTCCCAAAACGGGAAAAACACCATAACCACAGCAACCGTTGCAATTATCGCCGCGGCGGATATTCCTGCTATAATCAGCTTAACGGGCGATTTTTTTTGCCTGCCTGTTCGGCAGACAGGCGGCGTTGCGTTGCCTTTGTTTGTCGGGTTGCCGCAACTGCCGCAAAATACAGCGGTTGCGGATAATTGGTTTCCACATTTTTTACAGTACATTTTTTTGCTCCTTTCTTATATAGCTAGGGTTGCCACGGTGTCAGGAAATCCGAGTGCATAAATCCCCAAATTCGGTCATTTCCATAGCCTATTTTTACCCAAAACCACTCAGTTTCGGGATATGCTTGCTCGTCCAGCCAAACTGCCGTATCAGGCGGAAAAAGTCCCAAAGATTCAGCATCGGTGGACGGGCTTTGCCGTAAATGCAGGTTGGCGGTGGTTAGGTACAACGCCTCTCGTCCCCAAACATTTTCTACATGGTCAACTAAAGACCAGTCCGCAACGGGGTTTCCCCACAAGCCCAGTCCCTCCAAATTGGGCAAATTTGCAATGGGTGCGATGTCGCTTATTTGATTGTCCTGCAAAAACAGTTGTGTTAAATTGGTTAAATTTGCAAGCGGTGTTAAATCGCTTACCAAGCCCCATTGCACGATTAAGGACTCCAAATTTGTCAACCCCGAAATTGGTGTTAAATCGGTAATTTGTGTGCCTCGTATCAAAATATACGTTAAATTTGTCATGTATCGCAAATCGACAATATCGGCGTTGGTTAAGTTTGCGTGCAACGGATTTAAGCCCTCGCTGAATGTAATACTTGTTTCCGCTGTGCTGATTTGTTGCCCTGCAATGGTAATGTATGCGGGTGGCGTTGCGGCGGGTGGCATGGCGGCGGCAGTTTCCCCAGCAATATTCCGCAAATCGTCCATAAATTGTTGCATGGCGGTTGGTGTGGATTGTTCCAGCAAGTCCAAAACTGTTTCCTCTCGGATAATGCCCAACGCCGCCAACGCAGCGTTGTATTCTTCTTCGCTTACTCGCACCATATCTATGTGCCACGCAAATTCATCGTCCGCCCATTCGGGATTAGAATGGTCAAGAAATTCTACTCCTGCATCTATAATTGACAAATCAGCAACTCGCACTCTTTCATGGTTGACAAATCGGTAGTAAGTAGCCCCTTGCAAAATGCCCATTCCGCTAAAAGTTGTCAGCAAAAGAGGTTCGCTCGCCGTTGCGACAATGCTTGGAAATAGGCCGCCCGTGCCGCCTGTTATTTCCATGTTTTCCAGTTGGATAAGTCCGTTGTTGTAGGCATAGAGCGAAAAGGTCGGCACTACTCCCCAACTGGTTTCCCCTAAAAAAGTTACTGCTAAATAAGGACTTCCATTGCCCTCAAAGTCAACCAACCGTGCATAACCAAAGCCCATATCTTCCCAAGAATTAAAATTTTTCGGCAAAATTCCAACTTCCGCAATAATCCCCTCCAACACCGAAAGATACGCCGCCGCCATTCCCGCCGTCAGCCCTGGGAATTGCCTTTCAAGTTCGCTTATGTTCCCCGTTTCTTCGGCGGGATTGGCAAGATTGGGCAATGCGGCGGTTTCCTCAATATTTTCGCTTTCCCCACTTTCCCCATTTTCCTCAACTTCAGCCAAAAGCAACGGCTCTTCCGCCAAAACAACGGGGGTCGCCGTATCTTCCCAAAACGGGAAAAACACCATAACCACCGCAACCGCCGCAATTATCGCCGTGGCGGATATTCCCGCTATAATCAGCTTAACGGGCGGCTTTTTTTGCCTGCCTGTTCGGCAGACAGGCGGCGTTGTGTTGCCTTTGTTTGTCGGGTTGCCGCAACTGCCGCAAAATACAGCGGTTGCGGATAATTGGTTGCCACATTTTTTACAGTACATTTTTTTGCTCCTTTTTTGTGAATTTTTGTGAATTTTGGCAAAAAGGGCTGAAATTTATTCAACCCTTTGCGATAATTTTGGCTAATCTACCCGCCTAAACGTGTCCGAGCCGCCCCAGCCTACGTTGGTTAATTCCAACATCTCAATTCCAACGGCGTTTACGCTTAGTTCGTACTCCAGCCACCAGTTGTAGGTTTCGTTATCGTCTTCGTCGGTAAATTCCAGTTGCAGCAGCCCAGGGAAATCGTTGCTGGTACGCCAAACAAGCGGCGTTTCGCTCTGCGTTGCCAGCGTGTCCACGTTTAGGCTGAACATAATGCCCGTGCCGTTGCTGTTAAAGGTTATCCGTTGCCGCCACGAGGCGCTTGTGGTTTCTTCCCATTCGCCGACAAGCGGACTGCTGCCCAAAAGCAGCACAGCCGCCACAATAATTACCACAACCGCCACCGCACCGCCTGCTATTGCAATAATCTTTGTCGGGAGCGGTTGCGGGGCGGGTTTTGGTCTTGGCGGGGGTATGTAGGTTGGCGGTTCGGCGGGTGCTGTTGCGGGGGGTGCTGCGGTTGCCGTTGCCGTTGGCGTTCCGTCCGCCTCTACTTTTGTTCCGCACTCTGTGCAGAAAACTTCGTCATTTGCCATTTGATGGCCGCAATTTGTGCAAAAATTCATGTTTGTTCCTCCTAAAATATGCCTTGGGGTTTGCCCATGGCTTAGCTTTTTGTTGCAGGGTTTCCGCTATGTTCTGCAAAATAATTTCGGGTGTTTCTTGGAAAGCGGCACGGTCGGCATTGTAGGTGTCGTAGGCTTTTTTGCCCAATGGGGGTGTTCTTTCTGAATTTAGCCGTCGGGCTATTGTCTGTAAAAACGAATGCCGCTTATTGTTATTGCGTTTAAGGTTTGCTCAAATTGCAAGACCTCGATACTTCCACCTGAATGCACAAATTCAATTTGCCCATCAGATACAGAAAAAGTGCCGTCAGATGTCCTTCTGGCCAATGTACTTTCAACATCGTTTATTGTGCTAAACCAAAGACCGGGGTCTGCCATTTCAGAGTTAAATACTGTCCTATCATTCCAAAACGGAAGCCTGGGAGTTTCTACATTTCTTGCCCTTATATCTCCTGGAAGCCCCGAGGGACTCTGAAGATTCGGATAAGCTCTCATTCTGTAATCAGTTATTGTGAACCTATTGCCACTCAAAAAAGCAATTGAAATGGAACTATCTCTATATACGCTATCTCCCCACATAACAACATCTCCGTGATTAAAGCCACCGCTAAATTGCGGGTTATTGCTGTCAAACACGTATATTCCGTAAAGTGTTGCTTCGGTTGCGGGTGCTACTGCGGCGAGTGGCGGTTCGGGAGCTGCGGCAGCAGGTGGCGGTTCGGCTACAACGGCGGGTGCAGGTTCGGCGGCGGGTGCGGGTGGGGGTAAGACGGGGACGGCTGCGGGTGCTGCGGCACGTTGAAGTTCCCGCAGTTCCTGCTGAAGTTCCTGCATAGAGTAGCCTAAAAATAATGTAGTATCTGCCACGGTCATAGTGCCGTCTACAGGGTTAGGGTTAAAAAGTAGTGAAAGCAATACCCGCCTTTCTGCTCCTAATATTCCCATGCCAGGCACGGAAAATATGTCTTCAAATGACTCGCCAAACTCCTCAAATATCCTTATCGCAGCCTCTTCGGTAATCTCCTGCCGTACGGTATCTTCCTCGCCTGTTAAGTGGTTTAGTGTTGTTATTTGAAAACTAATAACATCTTCAACCTCTTCAATAGAGTGAACGCTGACGCTTGCCAGTGGTCTTGCGGTTTGCCGTGTTATTATGTCAAAATAGCTGAATTCAACTATAAAACCACTATCTAGCCATTCCCCCAACACTTGCATATCCATAAAAACGATATTTTCCTTTTCGTCGGCAAGAAAAAACCAATCCCATGTATCATCCGAAAGGTCAAAATCTGTAACTCTCTCATATTCCTGCCCGTTAAACATATATATAGCGGAGGTAGTCCATCCTTCATTCGCAAAAATTTCAGGAATACCATTCCTGTTAAAATCCCACACGTAAAACTGGCTGGTATGAAGTTGACGTAAAAAATCTTCAACGGCGACGATTGCGGTATCGATTTGGGCTTGTGCCACTCTGCCTTGGAGAGACGGGGACGCAGGCGGCGCGTTGTCGGGAGTGTCTGACGGATTGGCGGGAGACACAGGCGGTGCGTTGTCGGGACTGTCTGACGGATTGGCGGCAGTTGGGGCGGTTGGGGCGGTTGGGGCGATTGGTGTCGGTTCGCTGTTCCCAAACCCAGGCAGCAACAAAACCCCCGCAACCACAACCGCCAGCACCACGGCGGGGATTGCAAATAAAGCCTTGTTTATCGGCTTGGGGGATTTTCGGGCGGCTGGCTGGTGGGCAGAATTGCCCGTTATGGCAGTACCGCAGGTATTGCAAAATTTTGCATTGGCGGCGTTTTGTTTGCCGCAGTTTGTACAGAACATAATAGTTTCCTCCTTGTAAAATAGCCGTCCTGCGGGGCGTGGCAAGTGCTACAATTAAAGATAATGCAGAACGGCTGATTTTATTGTTTTTTGCTTACAGCATAAAGTGTATTGGGTTTCCATTTTGTTAGTTTATTCGTTCAAAATCACCAAAAACACCTATTCTTAATGCATCTGGACCTAAAGCGTTTTCTGTTATAGTAAACCTAGCTACCTGATGTTCTCCATTGTCCCATAAAATCTCAATTCGATCTCCATCGCTTATGGAAAAAGTGCCTTCTTGACTACCCGAACCGAACCTAGACGGCTCTAAGAATGTATGCCTTATAGTATTTCCACGGAATTCTAACTCCCTACTAACGCCCCAATAACTGCCCCTCCAAACGCCCTCAAGCCCATGAGAATTAGAATTACCATTCAACAAAAACCCCACCAAAACCACCGCCACAACAGCAACGGGAATAACAAACAAAAGCCTGTTTATAGGCGGCTTTGCGGGTGTTGCCCGTGTTGGTGCGTAGGTTGGAGCGGGTGGCGGTGCTGTTGTTGCCACGCTTGCTTTGCCCCCAATGGGAGTGCCGCAACTTCCGCAAAATTTCATATTATCGGCGATTCTTCCGCCGCAGTTTGAACAGAACATAATAGTTCCTCCTTTGTAAAAGAGCCGTCCTGCGGATGCGGCGAAAGCTGTAGTGAAAACTACCGCAGAACGGCTGTAATTCGGTTTTATTTTGTTGCTTTGGCTACCGTATAAAGTATATTGCGTTGCCTTGCGTGTCGCATACAGAGTCGCCCCTTATGTAGTAAACTGTGTTGCCCTGCATATCTCTTATTTTGTCGGGTTCTATTTTGTAAACGGCGTTGCCAAATTTATCCTGCAACGTGCCGCCCCTTATGTGGTAGATTAAGTTGCCGTGGGTGTCTCGTATGCTGTCGGCTGTCAGGCGGGCTGTTGCGTTGCCGCTGGTGTCTCGTAGGTTCATTGGCTTAGCGGATTGTGGCGGATAGGGCGTAGGAGAAATGCCCAGAACCACCTCTGTTAACTTCAATCCTTAAAAGCTGAACTCCTGTAAGGTCTACATTGATAGGAGTTGGCAAATTAAGTGCGTTAATATCAATGGATTGTAAAGTACGCCCATCTCCTATAAAAGTAATCACTACATTATTTTGTGATGAGCCGTCAATCCTACCAAAAACGCCGCTTAATTGAGTAAAGCGTCCCTGTAAATTATGAGAAGAATGTTGCAATGAGGATTGTTGATTACTCGACCTGTTAAATCCAAGCACATTGCTATAGTATGTCCCTCCCATTTGCACATTATCCAGTACAGCGACCCTGTTGGCATTGCTCACATCAAAAGGCGGGACAGCCTGTGTAAACGCCGTACCACCCTGTGCCGCTTGCTGCGGTTGTTGCGGCTGATTGGGCGTACCAGCAACCCCAGTTGTAGGAGTGCCAAAGTTAAGGGTATTGGTAGCAGCATCCCATTGGGCGTTTTCTTGCAACGCCTGTAAAATAGTATCAATGGGGATAAAAACCGTGCCGTTATAAGTCAACGGCTCAATAATAGTGCCTTGGGCATCTCTGGAAATAATCTCCTGCCCAAAAAGTGTAGTGCGGACAGTGCCAAAAATAACCTCAATGGTTTGAGGGGCAGCCGCAAACACGCTTACTGTGCTAAACAACAAAGTTGTCAGCAAAATACCGGATAAAAATCCTTG